>JACDAP010000462.1 GCA_013695395.1 Solirubrobacterales bacterium | reverse complement strand
GAGCGGGACCTCCCCGTCGTCGGCTCGGTCACCGCGCGCGCCGACGGGAGCCCGGTCGCCGACGAGATAGCTGACCAACGCCGCGCCTAGGACGAGCTCACCGAAGCGGCTGTCACACCAAGCGCGGACGCCGGTAAGCGGATCAGCGCGCAGGAGATCTGGGCCCCGCTCCCGTTGGGCCCCGCAGACAGCCCGCAGTGAAGCTTCTGGGCGCATGACGTCACCGCATGTTCTGATGTCGCTTCACGTTCCTGTGATCGTGCCCATTCGCAGAGCCCTGGTCCTCTCTGTCCTGGCGAGCCTCACCGGCCCCGCCGGTGCTGCCGCCGCGACGTCGTCGTTGCCGCCGCGTGACGCCGGCCCGCCGATCCTGCACCGCGCCGCGCCGAAGGTGCCAGAGCTCCAAAACCGCAAGCCGTTCCGCGCGGACCCACTGCTCGTCAGCGGGACGGACGCCTTCCGCGCCGGCGAGTACGTCTTCCAGGACCACCTCGTCGACGACCGCGGCGCGGACACCGTCCCACTGGGCAACGCGGCGAAGACCGACAAGCCGGACCCGACGTCGACGGGCGATATCGCCGCTTCGACCGGCGGGGACGTCCGCTACCCGACGGACCCGCGGTACGCGGGCAACAACGCCGACATCGCGGAGGTCCGCCTGCGCCCCGCTGAGAACGGGCGCTCCGTCCTGGTGCGCGTGACGTTCCGGACGGCGATCGTCCCGGACGCCACCGTCTTCACCCTCGGGATCGACACGGACCGGGCGGGCTCCGCCCCCGTGGCGTGGCCGCGCGGAGCGGGCGTCTCGTCCCCGGGCCTGGACCAGATCGCCACGGTCTGGGGGACGGGCGGCGAGCTCACCGCGACGACCGGCGGGACGACGAAGCTCGAGGGCGTCACCTTCGACCTCCCGAGCAACCAGCTGACGTTCCGCCTGCCGCTCGCCCCGAGCGCGTGGCGGATCGTCGGGGGCGCCGGGCTGTGGGACGGCGACTCCTACCTGCCGGTCCCGGCCGCCGGTGCCCCGACCGCGACGGCGCCGGCGTCGGGCACGCCGACACGCGACGCACCCGGAGTCCTGGACCTCGCGTTCTCCTTCGCCGAGCCGATCGAGAAGGCGCCGACCGGCGAGTTCACGACCTTCCCCGGGACCGGCAACTGGCTCGACGAGCGTCAGGCCAAGGCGCTCGGGACCGGAACCTCCGGGACGGCTTTCGCCGACGTGGACCTGCGGTCCGCCACCCGCGCCCGCTGGCTCCATGCCCCCGGCCGCCTGCAGGCGCGCGTCCTGGGCTCGGGCCTCGATGTCCATGAGGGCGTGCGCACGACGTTCCCCGAGATCGGCTCGCGCCTGGTTCCCTACCTGCTCGTCAAGCCTGACGACATCGGGACCACCGACCGCCCGGCCGCGCTGACGTTCGCACTGCACTCCTTCGGCGGCACCTACCTCCAGCACGCGGTGTTCTCACCGAACCTGCTGACCCAGCTCGGGGACGAGCGCGGGTCGGTCGTCGTCACGCCGTCGTCGCGCTCGCTGGCCGGCGGCTACGCCACAGAGGCCGAAGCGGACGCCTTCGAGGTCTGGGCCGACGTCGCCCGCCACGTCCGCCTGGACCCGACGCGGACGGCGATCAACGGGTACTCGATGGGCGGCTTCGGCGCCTATCGTCTCGCCGCGGCGTACCCGGACCTCTTCGCCAAGGCCTTCACCGGCGTCGGGCCCGCGGGCTCGAGCCTTCCCGGTAGCGAGCAGAACGTCCGTTGGGTGCCGTTCCTCAACTGGGTCGCCGCGGCCGACGAGCTCGTCACCTACGACCGCGCTCGCGCGGCCCAGTCACGGATGGTCGCGGCCGGGATGCGCTCGCAGCTCTGGACGTTCGCCGGCGAGCACTTCACGCTGGCGATCCTCGACGAGTGGGGCGAGGCCGCGCGCTTCCTCGGCGATGCCCGCGTCACCCGTGACCCGTGGCGCGTGAGCTACCTCTTCGACCCGAAGGACGATCGCGCCGACCTCGGGCTGGCTCGGAACGGCGCCTACTGGGTCGAGGGCCTCGACGCGCGAGATTCCACGAAGCCGGCATCCGTCGACGCGCGATCGCTCGCCTCGGGTGAGCGGAATGCGCCGCTGCGTACGGTCACCGGGACGAGCGTCGGCGTCGGCGGATTCCCGCACGGCGTGCGGACGGGCGCCGGGGTGCCGCTTCCGCCGCTGGCCATCGAGGGCCAGGACTGGGGGCAGGCGCCGGGCGTGGCCCCCGAGCGTGTACTGGAGGTCGACCTGAGCGGCGCCTCGACGGTCCTCGTGAACCTCCGCCGCGCCGGCTTCACCGGCCGGGCGCCGGTCACCGTCCGCATGAAGACCGACGGCCCCGCCGTCCTGCGGACCACAGACGGCGACCGCTGCCCTGCCACCGGCGCCGGGACGACCGTCTGCCGCGTGCGGCCGGACACGAACGCCGGCTGACCGCAGGCCCGGGACCGATGCTCGAGGGGACGACAATCGTCCAGGTCCGCGAGAATCGGTTTCGACGAGCACCTATAGGGCACCACGTGAAGATGATCCGACGCCTGCTCAGCAAGTTCACCTCCGGCAAACGCGCTCGCGGTGGCAGCCGCCC
>JACDAP010000456.1 GCA_013695395.1 Solirubrobacterales bacterium | reverse complement strand
CAGCGGGACGGCGGGGCGTGCGGGAGGCAGCGGGCCGGGGATCAGGCAGCGGTCGCCGCCGACCGCCTGGGCCTGCGCGCCCGCGGGCACGGCCAGGGTGGCGGTGGAGAGCACCGCGGCGAGAGCCAGGATCCGGTGCATCGCGCCCACCCGACGCGAGCCTACCCCGCTCGGGAGAGCAGCGGGCGCAGCTCCTCTGGCGGTAGTCGTCGTTCTCGGCCGGGTCGAAGCGGTTCAGGGCGTAGACGGGAGCCATCCGAGGCAGGCTGCCCGGTACCGTCGCGGACATGAAGATCCGTGCCGCAGTGCTGGAGGAGTTCGGAGCCCCGCTGGTCGTCCGGGAGGTCGACCTCGCCGGACCGGAGTGGGGCGAGGTGCTCGTGCGGCTGCACGCCTGCGGCGTCTGCCACACCGACATGTACACCGCCTCCGGGGTCGACCCGTCCGGGTACGCGCCCACCGTGCTCGGCCACGAGGGCGCGGGTGTGGTCGAGGCCATCGGTGAGGGTGTCAGCTCGCTGAAGGTCGGCGACCACGTCGTCACGCTCTTCTCCCCGCAGTGCCGCGAGTGTGTCCATTGCCGCTCGGAGAAGACGAACATCTGCCTGAGCATCCGTGAGCAGCAGGGCAAGGGGTACCTGCCCGACGGCACGACGCGACTCTCGCGGGGCGGCGAGCCGATCCGGCACTTCATGGGCACGAGCACGTTCGCCGAGGCGACCGTCATGCCCGAGATCGCGCTGGCCAAGATCAATCCGGAGGCGCCGCTGGATCGAGCCTGCCTGTTCGCCTGCGGGCTCTCGACCGGCCTCGGCGCCGCGATGAACACCGCGAAGGTCGAGGAGGGCTCGACCTGCGTCGTGTTCGGCGCCGGCATGGTCGGCCTCGGCGCGGTGGCCGGCGCTCGGCTTCAGGGCGCTGAGCGGATCGTCTGCGTCGACCTGAGCGCCGACCGGCTCGAGCTCGCGAAGGGCCAGGGTGCGACCGACACGCTGATCGGGGGCCCCGACGCGGTCGCACAGGTCCTCGAGATGACCGGCGGCTTCGGCGCGGACTACACGTTCGAGGCGACCGGCAACGTGAAGGTGATGGCCCAGGCCGTCGAGGCCGCCCGGATGGGCTGGGGGCTCTGCACCGTGACCGGCGTGGCCGGCAAGGGGGAGACCCTCGACGTGATCCCCCGCTGGCTGATCACCGGCCGCCGGGTTGCGGGCTCGAGCTTCGGCGGCGTGAAGGGCCGCGACCAGGTCCCGCAGCTGATCGAGCGCTACCTGGCCGGGGAGATCGACGTCGACGCGTTCCTCTCGCACCGGCTCACCCTCGACGAGGTCAACAAGGGCTTCGACCTGATGCACGCGCAGGACGGGATCCGCTCGGTCATCGACCTGACGTAGGGTGAGCGGCATGCTCGACAAGCTCGCCAAGGCCTTCAGCGGCCCGTTCATGATCATCGCCGGGGTCAACCACTTCGTGAACCCCGGCACCTACGAGAAGATCATGCCGGACTACCTGCCGGCCCACCGCGAGCTCGTCCTCGCCTCCGGGGTCACCGAGATCCTCGGCGGCGCGATGTCGATGCACCCGGCCACGCGTCGCTACGGCGGCTGGATGAACGTCATCACGCTCCTCGGCGTCACCCCGGCGCACATCCACATGCTCCAGCACCAGGATCGCTACAAGAAGATCCCGGCCGCCGCGCTCTGGGCCCGGCTGCCGATCCAGGTCGGGATGCTCTACCTCGTCTATCGCGCCACGCTGCGCCCGGACTGAAGGGGACGGCGCTCAGGCGGCGACGGGCTCCCACGGTGCATGCGCCGGGGCGGCGCAGGCCGATGGGACCGGAGGGGCCGGAGCCGTGCGGTTGCCGCCGGGGAACGAGAGCCGGAGGATCTTCCGGGCGACCGAGCGGTACTGCCGACCGAGCCGGCCGGAGTGGTACGGCAGCCCGTAGCGCTCGCAGATCTCCCGCACCCGCGGCGCGATCTCGGCGTAGCGGCTGCTCGGCAGATCGGGAAAGAGGTGGTGCTCGATCTGGAACGAGAGGTTCCCGGTCATCAGGTGGAAGAGCGGCGTGCCCTCCAGGTTGCAGGAGCCCGCGAGCTGCCGCACGAACCAGTCGCCGCGCGTCTCGCTCTCGTACTCCTCGAGGCTGAACGTCTCGGCCGGCTCCGGGATGTGCCCCATGAAGACGACGGTGTGGACCCAGGCGTTCCGCGCGACGTTCGCCGCCAGCGACGCGGCCGCGGCCCGCTTGAAGCCCCCCCGACCCGCCAGCGCCGGGAAGAGCGCGAAGTCCTTGGCGACCTGCTTCAGCGCCTTCTCGACGAACGCGCGCAGCTCCGCGCGCGCGGCCTCGCGGGACTTCTCGCCGCGCCGGACCGCGTCGAGCTCCATGTCGTAGAGCGCGATGCCCCACTCGAACGTGAGGGCCATGAGCACGCCGTAGACCGGCTGCAGGAGATAGACCGGGTGCCACGCTTGGTCGGCGACGACGCGCATCGCGGAGTAGCCGAGGTCCCGGTCCTTGCCGACGACGTTCGTGTACGTGTGGTGCTGGAAGTTGTGTGCGTGCTTCCACGACCGGGCGGTCGAGGCGGCGTCCCATTCCCAGGTGGTCGAGTGGATGTCCGGGTCGCGCATCCAGTCCCATTGCCCGTGCATGATGTTGTGCCCGAGCTCCATGTTCTCGATCACCTTCGAGAGCGTGAGCGCGACGGTGCCCGCCGCGAGCGCCGGCCGGTAGCGCGCGCCGAGCAGCAGCGTGCGGCCGGCGAGCTCCAGCGAGCGCTGCGCCTTGATGACGCGTCGCACGTACGCCGCGTCGCGCGCGCCGAGGTCCGCGCGGACCTCCGTGTGGAGCGCGTCGAGCTCGGCTGCGAGCGCCGCCCTCGCATCCTGGTCGAGATGGGCCGTGGACGCGGGGTTCGCCATCGGCGCCTACGGTAGGGCGCGTGGAACTGCGGATGCGCCACTCCTTGACCTGTCGCTGGCCGTGGACCGCGAGCGTGAGCTCAACAGCCGTCGCCGCGTGCGCACTGCCGCCGGGCGGTCTCGGCGAGCTCCGTCGCCCAGGGCGCGGTCTCGTCGAGCCCGAGGGCGTGCAGCGCGACATCGGCGGCGGGGCAGGGCAGCGGGGCCAGCTCGGTGGTCGCACCGCGGGTCAGCTCGGCACGCCAGCCGTCGTCCTCGCAGTGGAGGGTGACCACCCCGCCGACCTCGGGAACGTGCCGTGTGAGCCGCATCACGTTTCAACCTACCCGGCGCGGCGGCGGCCGATACCCGGGATCACACGGCGTTTACGCCGGCCACCCCGGCTCGGTCTCGAACTCCTCCTCGCCGAGGGTCACGAGCAGGCCGTCGTCGGAGGCCCGCGCGGTGATCGAGATCGGGACCTCGGGGTCGCTCGTCTCCCAGCTGACGAACGCGACGTTGTCCTCGCCGAGGATGCCCGCGAGATCGCGGACCGAGCGCGCATAGTGCTCGAGGCCGCCGAGCGGGCTGCTCACCTCACCGGTGCTCGGGTCGACCTCGAAGGGCGGGAGCTGCTTGACGTCGGGGACCAGGAGGGCCGCCGCGTCGAGCTCGAGTGCGTGCGGCAGCTGCACGGTCCGCTCGCCGATCGTCACCTCGACCGGCTGCAGGCGGCCGACGTCGACCACGGCGGTGTCGTCCTCGAGCTGGACCACGGCGACCGTGCGCAGTGCGCCGGAGCGGTGCAGGAACTCGCGCAGCAGCAGCACGGTGGGGTCCAGCGCGCCGACCGTGGCGACCACGTCGACCGGCTCTGTGGCGCCGGGGTCAGGTCCGTCCGGAGCGGTCTCATCGGCCATGCGCCGACGCTAGCAACGGGCTCATGCTCCCGCGCCGAACTGCCGATTAAAGGATGATGCCCGAGTCCGCCGGCACCCCGCCCCCGGAGCCCGAATCCATCGAGGGGCTCCGCGATCGGATCGCTGTCCTCGAGGCCGACCTCCAAGAGCTCGTCTACGTGGCCTCCCACGACCTGACCGAGCCTCTGCGGATGGTCACGAGCTACCTCGGGCTGCTCCAGCGCCGCTACGGCGACCAGCTTGACGAGACCGCGGGTGAGTTCATCCACTACGCCGTCGACGGGGCCGATCGGATGCGTGCCCTCCTCGATGACCTGCTGCGCTACTCCCGCGTCGGAGGCGACGAGCCGGTCCGGAGCCCGGTCGACGTCGACGAGGTCCTGGGCGCCGTGCTCCGCTCGCTCGAGCCGGCGCTCGCCGACACGGGTGCCAGCGTCGAGGTCATCGGGCCGCTTCCACGCCTCGACGCCGACGAGGTCCAGCTCGGCCAGCTGCTGCAGAACCTGATCGCCAACGCCGCGAAGTTCCGCCCGCCCGAGCGGCCCAACCGCGTCACCGTCGCCAGCGTCCGCGACCAGGAAGCGCGTGCCTGGCGGCTGACCGTCGCCGACGACGGGATCGGTATCGACCCGAAGCACCGCGAGCGGATCTTCCAGGTCTTCCAGCGTCTGCACGCCCGAGAGGAGTTTCCCGGCACAGGGATCGGGCTCGCGGTCTGCCGGCGGATCGTCGAGCGAATGGGCGGGGCGATCAGTGTCGAGTCCGAGCTCGGTCGCGGGAGCACCTTCCACATCGTTCTCCCGGACGTGGAAAGCGCGGCGGTGTGAGCGCCTCCCCCCGGACCGCCCGCGACGTAGGCACCGCGCAGCGCGTACTGCTCGTCGAGGACAACCCCGGCGACGCGGCGCTCGTCGAGGCGATGCTCGAGGAGGCCTCGCCCGGGGCCTACGTCTGCTCACGGGCCGGGCGCGCGAGCGACGCGGTCGACGCGCTGCTCTCCTCCGTGTACGACTGCGTGCTGCTCGACCTCTCCCTTCCCGACGCGTACGGCCTGGACGCGCTCGACCAGCTGCGGGCCGCGGCGCTCGACGTGCCGGTCGTCGTGCTCTCCGGGCGGCGGGACGAGCAGCTCGCCATCGGCGCCGTGCAGGAGGGCGCGCAGGACTACCTGATCAAGGGCGAGGTCGAGGCCCGGCTGCTCGCGCGCTCGATCGCCTACGCGGTGGAGCGCAAGCGGGCGGAGGTCGAGCTCGCCCACCAGGCGCTCCACGACGGGCTGACCGGCCTGCCGAACCGGGCGCTCCTGCTCGACCGCCTCGGTCAGGCCCTCGCCCGTCTCGGCCGCAGCGGGACGTCCGTCGCGGTGCTCTTCTGCGACCTCGACCGCTTCAAGGTCATCAACGACTCGCTCGGGCACGCCGCGGGCGATCAGCTCCTGACCGACGTGGCCCGGCGCCTGGAGGAGGTGCTGCGCACCGGCGACACCGCCGCGCGCTTCGGCGGCGACGAGTTCGTGGTCCTCTGCGAGGACATCGAGGGAGAGCGGCACGCCGTGCTCGTGGCCGAGCGGATCGCCCGTCGCCTGTCCGAGCCGTTCCTCCTCGGTGAGGACCAGGTGCACGTCCGTGTGTCGGTGGGGATCGCGGTCACCGACCGGCCGACCGCGCGCCCCGAGTCGCTCGTCCGCGACGCCGACGCGGCGATGTACCGGGCCAAGGAGCGCGGCGGCGCCCTCTACGAGGTCTTCGACACCGGGATGCACCGCCGGGCGGTGCGGCGCCTCGCGACCGAGACGGCCCTCCACCGCGCGCTCGACCGAGAGGAGCTCCGGCTGCACTTCCAGCCCCAGCTCGAGATGGCCAGCGGCCGGATGACCGGCGTGGAGGCGCTCGTGCGCTGGCAGCACCCCGAGCGCGGACTGGTCGGGCCGGGCGAATTCATCGCCGCCGCCGAGGAGACCGGGCTGATCCACCGGTTGGGTGAATGGGTGATGGAGGAGGCGTGCCGGCAGACGGTGGCCTGGCAGGGCCGGCTGACGATGTCGATCAACCTGAGTCCACGGCAGGTGCTGCACCCCGAGCTCGTGCGGAGCGTCGGGCGGATCGTGCGCGAGTCCGGGGTGGATCCGAGGCGGCTCTGCTTTGAGATCACCGAGACCGCGGTGCTCGACGACGTCGACGCGGCGACCGCGGTCCTGGAGCAGCTGAAGGCGCTCGGCGCGAGCCTCGCGATCGACGACTTCGGCACCGGGTACTCGTCGCTGAAGGCGCTGCAGCAGTTCCCCTTCGACGTGGTGAAGATCGACCGCTCGTTCGTCGCGGGGATGGCCGGCTCCACCCAGGAGGCGGCGATCGTCGCCGCGGTCATCTCGCTCTCCCAGGCACTCGGACTGCGGACGGTGGCCGAGGGGATCGAGACCGTGGGCCATCTCGAGGGACTGCGGACGCTCGGCTGCGACCTCGGGCAGGGCTTCTACTTCGGGCGGCCGACCCCGGCCCGGTACGTCGTCCTCGAGCCCGGGTAGCGCCGTCAGTTCGGCGCGGCTGTGCCTGACCGGCTCTGGAGGCCCGCGAGCGCCCTCGAGCGGATCCAGGCCCTGGCGGCTCGGTGAGAGCCCGTGCGGCGTGGCCCGAGCGCGAGGTCTTCTTCCTTGTCGAGTGCCTCGAGCGCCGGCTCGAAGTTCGGCACGACCTGAAGGACTCGGTTCAACGCCTCGAGGCAATCGGCATGCACGCGGCACGAGTATCGGTCCGATCCACTGATGCGCGCTGCTCCTCGTCGGTGACGCCGATGGGACCGCGGGATCCCGATCCGAAGAGGTATGTGGACCACCAGAGGCAGGGTCTGAACCAGCCCGCCCCGGAGCGGACGCGCGCCTGGGTCGTCGCGGCGGCGACGCTCGGTGCTACCACCGCGACCGCTAGAGGAGCTTCATGTAGCCATGGAGAAAGACGACGACATCACCTCCGCCGAACTCGACGACCTCCTCGACTCCGCCGAGACGCTCGCCTCCTCACCGTCTCCCGCCGGCACCGAGATCCGCCTTCCCGTGACCGTCGACGCTGCCACGCTCCACCACCTCGAGCAGCGCGCCCATGCATCGTCCGAAGCAGCAGCCCGCGCGCGACCCCACGGGGTCCCCTCACAGTCGCCCTGGAAGCGGCGACGTCCGCGGCGTCGTCGATGCTTCCGCGGTGCCGACGATCAGCCGCTTCTACGGGATCGTCATCCGCATGTACTTCAGCGACCATCCGCCTCCGCACTTCCACGCCGTCTACGCAGGTGAGGAGGCCGTGGTGGTCATCGACACCGGTGAGATCCTCCGTGGCGAGCTGCCCGATCGGGCCTTGCGGATGGTGCGAGAATGGGCGTCGCTCCACCGTGACGAGTTGTCCGCCAACTGGGACCGACTCCAGGAACCCGCGCAGCCGGCGCCGATCGATCCGCTTCCATGACCGCACCACGCACAACCATCATTCAGGCCGAGCCCCTCCGCGACCGGTGGCTGCGCCTCACCTTCGCGGACGGGGCCGTCCACGAGGTCGACCTCGCCCCCGTGTTCGAGGCGGGCGGGATCTTCTCCGCGCTCCGCGACGACGACCGTCTCTTCGGCGCCGTCGAAGTCGACGGCGCGTTCGGCACCATCGCCTGGCCCGGCGACATCGATCTCGATCCCGACGTCCTCAGGGGCGACCACTTCCCGGCCAGCGGCCGAGCGCTGCCCCGCCACGTCGTCCAGCCCGCCTGACGCAAGCGCTCGACACGACCTCGCTCCTGCGCGTCGTCCAGAGCAGTAGCGCACCCGGTTGCTCGGCGTAGGATTGGCCGCGGCGACCAGACCGCCGGACCGGTCAAGCTCGGTGATGTCGTGACCCGACTTATCGGCGACCACGAGCGCGGTGAAGGACATGAGCGCCTCGTGGACCAGCAGCCCTGCGAGTTCGACGGCGACAGCGGTTGCAGAGGCCACCCCCAGCAGGATGGAGTGAGCCTGTTTGCCTAGCCAACGTCAAGCACTGAGAGTCCGCCACCTCACCAGTGCCCTGATCGACCGGGACCTTCGTTCCGAGTCCGGCGCTGCGACGACGAGTCCCCCGCTACGTGCGGGGGTCTTGTTCGAGATCTGCTCGTTGTCGTGTTCGAGGGCCCGGCGGTTCGCCGGGCCCTCGGGAGGAACCGTCAGCCGCGCTTGTTCAGCATGAGCGACGGCTTGCCGCCCGGGCGACGGGGGGTGCAGGGGCGGTACGTGCGCGTCGTGCGAACGGCGACCCCGCGGGTCGTCCGTGCGGTGATCGCGACGCGGGTCAGGCGCTTGCCGGCCCGACCGACGTCCACCGTGACCCGGCGGGTGGTGCTCGAGAGGCGCTTGACGATCTTGCCGTCGACCCGAACCAGGATGCGGCCGGAGAGGCCGCCGCGGGGCGCACGCCAGTTCACCGTCATCTTGCGGGCGCTGGCGCAGACGGCCCGGGCCGGAGCCGGCGCCGACGTGGCGACCGGGGCGAGGACCGGGGCCGGGTCCTTGGGAGCCGGGGCCGGGACCGGTGCGGCGACGGTCCAGCGGTACTCCGCGGGCTCACCCTGCTCGCCCGAGGCGCCGCGCCGCCGGACGGCCAGCGTGTGCTCACCGACCGCCAGGCCGCTCGCCTGCCACGTCGCGGGGCAGGTGGTGAAGTCCGCACCGTCGAGGCTGCACTCGTACGTCTCGCCCTCGGCGGCCCCCTCGAAGCTGAAGCTCGGGGAGGTGTCGCTCGAGGAGTCCGCCGGCTTCGTGACGATCCTCGGCGCCGCAGGGATGACGCGCACGGTCATCGTGCGAGCGTCAGTCAGGACAACCGCCGGGTCGTCGTCGGCCGCATCGAGCGAGACCGGGTAGGTCCCGAGCTGGCCCACGGCGGGCGCAAAGCGCAGGGTGCCCGTCGCGGGGTTGCCCGGCGTCTGCTCGAGGGTCGTCCAGGACGGCGAGCTGCCGAGCGTCATGCTCACCGAGTCGAGCTTCGGGGTCCCGTTGTCGGGATCGGTCGCCGCCAGGGCGACGTCCTTCGTCGTGCCCTCGACGACCGTGACCAGCCCGGGCACCTCGGCGAAGGCCGGGGGCTGGTTGTCGGTGATCTGGACCAGGATGTCCTGCTCGGCGAAGTTGCCGGCGGCGTCTGAGGCCTTGGTCTTGTAGACGAAGTAGTTGCCGACGTTCCAGGTGCCGGTGACCGATCCGGGCACCTCGGCGCGAGAGCCCGAGAGGGTGACGACGTTCGTGTCGGGCGCCGTATCGCTGTACGACGTGAGTGTGTTGTCGGCGCGCTGCATGAGCAGGTAGGACAGCAAGTCGGTCCCGTTGGCGCCGAACGCGGTCACGTCGCCGGAGTACAGGTAGTTGCGGGCGGCACCCGTCGCCGTCATGCCCGGGTAGTAGGGGCTCGCGCTCGCCTGGCCGGCTGCGTGATGCAGGCCGGCCCCGAGGCTGAACCCGCGGGCCGAGGAGTTGATGATCCCTCCCACGCGGCAGCAGCTCGAGAAGTCGATGCGGTACAGCCCGTCGGGGGCGACCGGGCCGAAGGCCGCCGGGTCGTTCAGGTCGAGGGTGCCGACTCCGTCGTAGATGATGGTCGAGCCGAGGCAACGGGTGGGGACCATGAAGACGTCCACGTCGTGCGTGGTGGTGCCGTCCGGAGCGGTGACGGTGCCGGACTCGTCGTACGAGTTGTCCGCGGCATCGGCGAGCGTGTCTGCGCAGCTGGTGTCGCGCTCCAGCCAGTGCAGCTTGACCGTCATCGAGCCTGCGTCGGAGATGCTGGCGCTGACGTGGCCGCCCTTGAGATGCGAGGCGTCCGCGGGGGCCGCGGCCACCAGGCACGCGGCGGCGGAAGCGGTAGCGGCGAATCCGGTCAATCGCCGGCGAAAGTTCGGGCTCACACCCAGGGTCGTCTTTCCGCGAACCCAAAACCCGGCCTGCGCCGCCCCGGGGACACTGGCGAAGGCCGCGATGACGGCCGGGTCGGTTGCTGCGGGTGTGACGCGAAGCGTCGACAACTTCAACATGTGGTGCCTTCCGTTTGTGAGACGAGTTCGTACGGCGACGCCTCTCCGGCGACCGCGCCTCGCAGAGGGGTGATCGCTTTCTGGTGTCACCCGGGCAGCCCGGCTGACTCCGACGAAGGCCCGTGGCTCTGCGGACCTGTCTCGCGACAGGGGTGCTTGGGTTCGGAACTCGTCCCTGGTGTCCGGCTTCCGTCGACGTGCGACCCCCCGGCACTGAGCGGATGACAGATTTCACGTCGTGCTGACGCACTTTCGTCGCGTTCCGCGCCGCGCCACCGGGAGCCGGCCGACAGGAGGGCGATGACCGGACACGCCGCCTCCTGGACGATGCGTCGAATGAGGCCGAGGGCGTGGTCGGTCGAATCCCCGAGCTCGACGAGGACGACGCGTTCGAGCGATGGCCCCACCAACGGGCCCATGGTTTCCCATATGCCTGCGCCATGTGGCCCACCATTGGGTCGGGCGCGGACGCAGACCGTCGTGCAGCTCAGCGACGAACTCCTGGCCGAGCTCGACGCCCTACGCGCGCAGACCGGCGGGCGTTCCCGCTCAGAGCTGATCCGCGAAGCCCGCGAACCCTACCTCGAGCAGCGCACCGCTCGCGCTCGAAGAAGAGTCCTGGGACCAGCCGGAGCCCAGCTCGTGAATCGCGGAGAGGTCTGGTGGTTCGAGCTTCCCGACGTCGGCCACCCGCATCATCCGTGACATCACGACCGAGATGCAGCTCGGCCCGCCGATGGCACGCCCACTCCCTGCGCGCTGAGCTTCGACAACCTGCTCACCGTTCCCAGAGCCCTCCTGGCCCGCCGCATCACCACGCTGGACCCAGGGCGCCTGGCCGAGCTGTGCCGGGCGCTGAACACCGCCACCGGCTGCAAGGGCACCGCCCACAGCTACCCCCGCTGCTCTCGGTCCTCGTCCAGAGGAGTAACCCGCGCCTGTGTCCGGCGACCTGCGTCGCCTCGCGGGGACCGCTCAGGGGTCAGCGTTCGATGGTGACCGGGGCTTGGTCATCGAAGTGGACGCGGAGCTCGAGACGTCCGCCGAGCGCGGTGACGTAGCGGTCGACGGTGGAGAGCCGGAGGTCCTCTCCCGCGTGTTCGATGGTGGACACGCGTGGCCGGGACAGTTCGAGGCGTTCGGCCATAGCGGTCTGGGTGATCCCGCGCTGCTCGCGCAGGGTGTGCAGAGCGATCTCGGCCAGCAGGGTCTCGCGCTCGGCCTCGATCATCTCGGGGGTGACGTCAGGGCGGGTGGCGCGGATCTCGGCGAGGCTCTTCAGGTCCTTCATCACTTCGGCTCCTTGAGGTAGGTGAGGTAGTCGTCGTAGAGGTCGTCAGCGATCGGGACGTTCCGCTCGTACCAGCCGCTCCAGTCGTCGGTCTTGTCCCCGCCGAGCAGGACGATCGCCTGGCGCTCGGGGTCGAACGCGAACAGCGCGCGTAAGTGCCCGCCGACGGATCGCAGCTCTTTCATGTTGTGGTGACGGCTGCCCTTGATCCGGTCCACGGCGGGCCGTCCGAGCGCCGGCCCCTTGACCTCCAGCTGGTCGAGCGGGGCGAGGATCGCGGCGAACTCGCGTGCGTCGAGGCTCTTCATCCACTCCTCGGCCTCATGGCTGAACACGATCGACCACACACCACGATAGTAGTGCATGAACTACGGTACCGCAAGCATTACGGCCGTCTTTCGGCGTGGCATCCGAGACTGCTGGATTCAGCCAATAGAAGCAGTCATGAAGGCGCGGGCTCGCCACGCCAGATCGCATGCTACGCCGCGCGTCCAAGGCCGCTTCGGAGGGGCCCGGACTCCCGGCGCTGACACACGCCGGTGCACCAAAGTGCAGAGACGTCGCGTGAGCGCAACCGGGGCCGCCGGGTGCTGTTCGTGTCCGCGCCGCGAGCCAGGCCGAGAGGGCCGCACCTTCTGGCGGCACCGAGCCGCGCGGGGCCTGACCCTGCCGGACGAGTGGGCCGACATCGGGAGGCATCCGCCCTTCCGTCCGGCGGATGTCGTGCCCCGTGCTACTCCACGCGCCCGACGACCGGGTTGCCGTCCTCGTCCCACAGGTTCAGCCGTCCGGCGCCGTCGGGGTACTCGCCCATGGCGATCTTGAAGTCGCCGCGAGAACCGTAGAGCTCGATCGTGGCCGGACCCTCGGCCCGCTGCCCGACGCGCCCACGCAGGGTTCCCTCCCCGTCGAGGAGCATGCTGCCGGTCGCGCCGTCCGGCCAGGTACCGAAGCCCGCCCGGTAGGTGCCGTCGCGGTCCCAGAACTCCACCGAGCTCTCGCGGTCGACCTCCGGGCCCTGCGCCAGCAGCGCGCGGAGGTGTCCGGCCTGGTCCCAGACGGTGACGCCCGCGGGGCGGCCCTCCGCCTCGGCCAGGCTGATCCGGTGGTTGCGCTGCGCGTCGTACAGGTCGACGGAGGTGCTGCCGTCGAGCCACGAGCCAGCGGCCAGGCGGAACGTGCCCTCGGCGTCGGCGAGCTTCAGCGCGGCCGAGCCGGAGGGCTCGACGCTGAGCGTCGCGCGGATCATCCCGGCGGCGTCGGCCAGGTCGAGGGAGAGCGCGCCGTCGGGGGCCAGGCCGAGGCGGGCACGGACGTTCCCGTCCGCGTCGGTGACTTCGAAGGCATCCGATTGCATGCCCGGGGTACGGGCGAGCTACAGCCCGGAGCGCACCGGGATCTCGTCGGCCAGCGAGAACGGCGGGACCATCGGAATCCGGTCGCCGCTCCAGAAGCGGCCCGGGTCGTACCAGCTGGCCGGGCGGGTGGCCGGGAGGAGCCCCATGGCCTGGAAGGTCGTGGCGACGAGCT
>JACDAP010000421.1 GCA_013695395.1 Solirubrobacterales bacterium | reverse complement strand
GCACTGCCGGGGGGACTCGTGCGGGGGAGGCCGTCCGCGAGCCTCGCCAGCCCCGCCGCAGCGTCGTACGCCTCGGCCCGGTGGCGCGCGACCCAGCGGTGCAGGAGCTCGGCGTTGGCCTCTCCGTGCTCGGCGTCGGCGAGCAGGAAGGTGACCCAGGCGACCGTCCATTCGCGGCTCAGCGCCGACTCGGCCTGCCCCGCGTCGGCGATAACCGGGCTCACGAGGTCGCCGTGCCGTTCGCCCAGCCGCATGGCCAGTTCGCCGCGCAGAAGCTGGCCGACGAGCGGCTCGAAGCACAGGTTGATCGCGACGAGCTGCTCGCCCCAGTCCTCGAGCTGCCGTGTTCGGCGCAGGAAGCTGTGGCTCGGCCGCCACTCCTCCGCGGAGTGCCAGCGGTGGCGTGCGCTCTCGATCGGCATGACGCCGAGGCGCTCCTCCATGTCGGCGGAGTAGAGGACGATGGCCTGGGCCTGGCGCAGCTGCATCGAGGCCTGCAGCCGGATGCCGCTTGCGACGGCGGGAGGCCGGCAGCGCTCGCCCGCGCCCCGCAGGACGATGCCGCACTGGTGGAAGGCGAACGCGGCGACCGGCATGTTGCGGACCAGGAAGGCGACCCAGGCGGGATCGATCGCCGGCGGCGCGCCGCTGTCGCGCGCTCCGTCGATGGCCTCCACGATGCGGGCCTCCGCCGCAGCCTCGATGCGCTCGATCGAGCGCTCCCAGCGGTGGCCCGGGCGGCCGAAGGCGCTCCACTGCTCCGAGGCCAGCCCGGTCCCCCCAGCGACCCGAGAGCGGACGGGCCGGGGCGTCTTGGCCTCCGACTGAACCATGGCCCGACACTACGGACCCGGATGTGCGCGCGTCCATCGCCCCGGGGGGCTGCATTCCTCCCTAGTAAGGGGTAGTGCCGGGTAGTGCCGACCCGGATGCCCGCGCCCTCCGTCCCGGCGACGGGAGGGCGATATCCCCCTCCGGGGGGAAGGCACCGGGCGCGGTCGACCGTACGGTTGCTCACAGGTGGTGCCTCGCGGCATCGCAGCCCATTCGAGAACAGAGGAGCAAGCAATGGCGTTTTTCGTTGATGCCGATGAGGTCTACAAGTACCTCGGAGGCGTCTTCATCGCTTCGAAGGAGACGGAGGTCGGCCCGAAGCTCGCCGGCGCCGATCTCGATCTGCAGATCAACTACTCCGAGCCCGAGTCTACGATGGTCATCTCCATGCGCGGGGACAACATCGACGTTGCGCTCGGTGAGGAGAAGGACGACGCGGAGGTCAAGCTCTTCATGCCCGCCGACATCGGCGACAAGTACTGGCGCGGGGAGTACAACCTGGCCGTCGGCCTCGCGAAGGGACATGTCAAGGCGAAGGGCCCGGTCAACAAGATCCTCAAGCTCGTCCCCTTGACCAAGCCGCTGTTCCCGATGTACCGCGAGCTCATCGCGGACAAGGACGCGGCCGCGGCCTGATGACGCTCCGGAACCTGTCGACCGGTAGCGTCGGCGACATGGTCCTCGCCGACATCAGCCTCCCGGTCGTCGGGCTCCTCTTCGGGGGCGGCATCATCGCCTTCTTCTTCCTGCTCGGCCGCTTCAGCGGAGGCAACGGCGCGGATCTCGTCGACTGGGATCCCTCGGGCCGCGCCGAGCAGCGCCGGATCCTCGACAACGAGGACACCGAGCAGATGCTCGCGACGACGAACCGCCGGCGGCGCGCCCAGGGCCTCCCCGAGCTCACCGAGCACGAGGTCCTCCAAGGTCTGCAGCACCGCCGCGACCAGCTCTGACAGCGCGCCCGAATACATCCGATGGGGGCAGCGAGATACCCCCTTCGGAGCGGGCGCAGGGGGTGCGGGCCTCCGTAGTGTCTCGCCATGTCACGCTTCGGACGCAGCGGCGGGAACGCCCCCAGCGACGCCATGGACGCCCGCCTCGCCGCCGGCAAGCAGCTCGACCCGGATTCGGCGGCGCTGCTCGACCGGGCCTCGGAGTTCGGCGACGAGCACCACCTGCACGAGGGCGTCGCCGGCTTCCGCGAGGACGTCCCCGGCGAGTACTGGTCGATCGAGTGCAAGGGCGTGAAGAAGTCCTTCGGCCGCGCGAAGATCCTCGACGGGCTCGACCTCGGTGTCCCGGAGGGCATGATCACCTGTGTTCTCGGCCCGTCCGGTACCGGCAAGTCGGTCCTCATCAAGCACCTCATCGGGCTGCTGTTCCCCGATCAGGGGGAGGTGCTCATCCACGGCGAATCGCTCAACACGATGCCGATGAGCAAGCTGCTCGAGGTCCGCAAGAAGTTCGGGATCCTCTTCCAGGACGGCGCGCTGTTCGGGTCGATGACCGTGTACGACAACATCGCCTTCCCGCTGCGCCAGCACACCGACCTCTC
>JACDAP010000420.1 GCA_013695395.1 Solirubrobacterales bacterium | reverse complement strand
CAGCGGGCCTCGACGGTCTGGCGCTCGATCCGCTCGTGCAGCTCGGCCGCCTCGGCCTGCCGCTTGAGCGGTCGCAGCCGGGAGCGCGCCTCACGCTCGACGTCGAGCGCGCGGTCGAGGTTGTCCTGCGTGCGCTCGAGCTTCAGCTGGGCGCGGCGGCGACGCTTGCGGTGCTTGCCGAGCCCGGCGGCCTCCTCGATGAGCAGCCGACGGTCCTTCGGCTTGGAGGTGACGATCGCCTCGATGCGCCCCTGAGAGACCACGGAGTGCATCTCCTTGCCAAGGCCGGTGTCGCTCAGCACCTCGAGCACGTCGACCAGGCGGCAGCGCGCGCCGTTGAGGCGGTACTCGCCGTCGCCGGAGCGATCCAACCGGCGGAGGATGGAGATCTCGCCGAGCGGCAGGTCGATCGCCCCGTCGGCGTTGTCGATCACGATCTCGACCTCGGCGCTCGAGCGCGCCTGGACGCCCTTCCCGCCGCCGAAGATGACGTCCTGCATCGACTGGCCGCGGACGGCCAGCGGGGACTGCTCGCCCATCGCCCAGAGGACCGCGTCGGTGACGTTCGACTTGCCCGAGCCGTTCGGGCCGACGATGACCGCCACGCCCGCGCCGAACTCGAGCTTGGTCCGGTCGGGGAACGACTTGAAGCCCTTCAGGGTGATCGACCTGAGGTGCATCAGGCGACCTTGACCCCGGCCTCGAATTGCTCGACCGCCGCACGCGCAGCCTCCTGCTCGGCGGCCTTCTTCGACCGCCCAGACCCGGTCGCGACGATCTCCTCGTCGATGAACGCCTCCACGTCGAAGATTCGCTCGTGGGGCGGGCCGTGCTCGGCGACCACGCGGTAACTGACGACGAGGGCACGCTGCGCGAGCCGCTCCTGGAGGGCGCTCTTGAAGTCCACGGGATGGTCGAGCGCCTCCTCGATCTCCGGCGCGAACGCCTCCACCACCGCTGGCGCGGTGACCTCGTAGCCGTGCTCGAGGTAGACGGCACCGATGATCGCCTCGGTGATCGAGGAGAGCACCCGCTCGGTGTCGAGCGCGCCCGCCTTCGTCCCCTTGGGCGCGGCCGCCGCCAGACGTTCCGGGACCCCCAGCCGCTCGGCCACCGCCCGGCACGCGGGCCCGCTGACCGCCTGGGCCCGGATCTTCGTGAGCCGGCCCTCGCCGTAGCGGTCGGCCTCCAGCCGCGGGAAGAGGTGCGACGTCACCGCGAGACCGAGCACGGAATCCCCGAGGAAGGCCAGCCGCGCGTAGGACTCGGAGCGCCGCTCGGTCCACGAGGCGTGGGTGACGACCTGGGTGGCCAGATGGTCGGGGAGCCCGTCCAGGAGTGTGGTGAGCTGCTGCAGGACCCGCTCCTCTAGGTGGCGGCCGGCGCGTGCTCGACGACGAAGTCGATCGCCTGGGCGACCGTGGTGATGCGCGCAGCCTGCTCGTCGCTCATCGCCACGCCGTAGGAGTCCTCGAGCTCCTGCACGAGCGTGTAGAGGTCGAGCGAGTCGGCCTCGAGGTCGTCCTTGAAGCGGGTCTCCTCGCTGATGCGCGCGGGCTCGACGTCGAGCTCGTCGGCGAGGTGGGACTGGATGAGGGTGAAGACCTCGATGCGATCCATGGGTCAGGAGACGCTAGGGGTCTCACCGGACGGCTGCGGTGCGCTCCGCAGGGCCCCGGCGGCTTCCAGCGCACCGTGCGTGCGCCCGACGATGTCGGCGTCCGCGCCGCGCGCGGCGAGCAGGATCGCGTTCGCGAAGCCGCGGAAGCTGAAGCGTCCGTGGGGCACGATCCCGAGCCCGCGCAGGCCGAGCAGGTAGGCACCGCCGGAGGCCTCCGGGTCGACCTCGTCACGAAAGCCCTGCAAAGCAGGCTTGAGGAGCAGGCCGCCCAGCTTCGCGCGGGGTGAGCTCATCGCGGCGCTGCGCACGGCGCCGAGCGTCGTCTGCGACGCGCCTTCGAGCGCCTTGAGCGCGATGTTGCCCGTGAACCCATCGGTGACGATGACGTCCGCGCGCCCGCTCGTGAGGTCGATCCCCTCGACGTTGCCGACGAAATCGATCCCGGAACGTGCGGAAAGTCGTTCGTGGACCTCGCGGATCAGCGGGGTGCCTTTGGTCGGCTCCTCCCCGTTGGCGAGCAGGCCGACGCGGGGCGCGTGCACGCCGAGCAGCGTGCTCGCCAGGGCGCTGCCCATGTAGGCGAACTGCACGAGGTGCTCGGGGCGGGCCTCGGCGTTGGCGCCGACGTCGAGCAGCGTGACCGGATGGCCGGGGACCGGCACCGGGACGGCCAGCGCCGGACGGTGGATCCCGCGGGCGCGCTTCAGGTTGAAGAGGCCCGCGGCGAGGGCGGCACCGGTGGAGC
>JACDAP010000268.1 GCA_013695395.1 Solirubrobacterales bacterium | reverse complement strand
TCCTCGGCGCGCACCACAGTCTGCGGGCCGTTGGCGATGAAGCCGCGCGCCGTATCGCGCAGCTCGAAGAACCCGATCGCGGTGGAGACCCCGATCACCGCGAAGGCGGCCAGAGCGAGCACGAGGTACCAGGGCGAGAGCCGGTCGCTGCGGTCCTTGACCGCCTTCCAGAGGAACACGGCGACCGGGATGAGGAAGAGCGCGGAGGCGACGCGCAGAAGCATCGCGCTGAGCTGGCCGGAGCCGGAGTTGCCGATGCTCACGAGGAGCGTGAGATCGGTCGCGTCTCCGGTCCGCTGCACCACGTCGGTGGAGGCGATCGGGACCGCGGCGATCGTCGCGAGCACGGAGAGGACCGCGCTGACCCCGGCCACCCGGCCCCAGCGCCGCTCGGCCTTCAGGTCGGCGGTCGGCGGTGCGGGTTCCGTGGTGCTCATCGTGCGCTTCTCCTCGGTCGCAGCATGTACAGCAGGGGTAGGCGAGGGCGGGCTCGCGGCGGGCCGGCGGGCATGGCGCGCCACTCCGCGGCGAGTGGCACGACGATCAGCGCCACGGCCACGCAGACCAAGAGCTCGAGGGCCACGAGCCAGCCGAGCTGGGCCAGCAGCGGCAGGCGGCTCGTGGCGAGCACCGCGAAGCCGATCGCGACGGTCGCAGCCGAGAGCCCGACGGCGCCGCCGATGTCACGCGTGGCGACCAAGCGTGCGCGGGCCGGGGAGTCCCCCCCACGTCGCGCCTGCCGAAAGCTCATATCGAGCAGCATCCCGAACTCGAGACCGATGGCGAGCACGAGCGGCTCCAGCGCCGCACCGAGCGGAGAGAGGGTGATGCCCGAGGCCGCGAGCACGAGCCCGGAGAGCCCGGCGGCCAGAAGAGCGGGCCCGAGCACGACCGCCACGCGGCTGAGACTGCGCCAGCGCAGCCAGAGCAGCAGCGAGACGATCGCGGCAGCCAGGAGGAGCAGGTTGGGCCGTGACGCATCGAGCGACCGCGCGCTCGCGGCGCTCTCGACCACCAGCCCGGTCGTCGTCACGCGGACGCCGGGCGGGACCTCGCCGAAGGAGGCCTCCAGGCGGCGGACGATTGTGCCCTGCTCGGCGACCGGGACGAACGGGATGCTGTAGGTGAGTTCCGCCAGCTTGCGATCCTTGCTCAGCACCGCGTCCAGAAAGTACTGCGGGAGCAGGCCCAGCATCCCGTCGACGTCACGCCGGGTGACCTCCGTCCCGGTCACCCCGCCGGTGACGAGGTCGGCGAGGTTCGGCCCGGGCCGCAGCCGGGGCTCGGCCTTCTGCGCGGCCTGCCCGAACTCATCGACCCAGGCGATCGTCGCCGGGTCGGTGACGTCGGCGGCGGCGACGGCGACGCTGATCTGCCCGCTCGTCCCGATCTCGCGCTGCACGGCCTCGACCGCCTTGAGCTCCGGCAGCCCGGAGGGCGAGAGCGCGGTGAGGTCGGACTGCATCTGAACGCGCCCACTGGCGGCCAGGCCGACCACGGCAAGGCCGACCGCGAGGATCACGACCGCGGGCGAGAGGGCGATCCGGGTCAGCCGCCGGGGCGCGGGGAGCGCGAGCGGGGCGACGAGGCCGCGGTCGAGCGTCACGAGCAGCGCGGGGGCGACGAGCAGCGCGGCCGCGGCGGCGGAGACGGTGCCGAGCGCGAGCACGATGCCGAGGCGGTCAAGAAGAGGTACCGGGCTGACGACGAGCATGAGAAAACCGACGGACATCACCGCGGAGGCGAGCGTGAGGGTCGGAGCCAGCGCGCGGCGGGCGCCCTCGGCCGCCGCGGCGGGGGCGAGGCCACGGCTCCGCTCGAGCCAGTAGCGGGCCTGCATCTGCACCGCGAAGTCGAGCCCGAGCCCGAGGATCACCGGGAGCGCGGCGACCGTCGCCACCGAGAGACCGAGCCCGAGCGGCCAGCTCACCCCCAGGGACACAACCAGCGCACCGAGTGCGACCGCGAGCGAGATCAACCGCCCGCGCCGCCGCCGCAGGACGACGAGCAGAAGCAGCAGCATCGCGCCGATCGCCACCGGCGCGAGGCGGAAGACCTCCGCGCGCGTCTCGCGCTCGAGCGCCGCAGCCAGCAGCGGGAGCCCGGCGACCTCGAGCTTCGCGTCGGGAAGCGCGGCCTTGCTCGCGAGCGCCTGCACCTCGCGACCGAGCGCGAGCATCGCGTCCCCTTCCACCCCGGCCTTCGGGCGGACGAGGACCAGCGTGTGCTCGGCGTCCGGGAACAGCCAGCGGAAGCGCTGCTTCGGCTCGACGCCCGCCCCGAAGACGAGGGTGTTGACGAAGGCCTGGTTGCTGAGCGCAGGGGCGCCGACGCTGCCGAAGCGGACCAGGAGCTCGGAGTACTCGGCCGACTTCTCGCCGAGCACCTTCTTGCGCGCCGCGACCGCCGCAGCGTCGGCCTTCCGGGCGCTCTTGCCCGCGGCCAGGGCACCCTGGCGGGCCTTGTCCTCGGCGGTGCGGGCGCTCGCGGCGACGTCGCCGAGCTGCTGATCGATGACCCGCTCTGACTGCAGCACCGTCTGGTTGATGAAGGTCGCGGGCCCGTAGACGGCCTGGACGCCGTCGAGCTTGGCGAGCTTGCCTTCCAGCGGGAGCAGGCCGCTGAGCCCGACGGGCGAGAGCGTCTGACGCAGGTCCCCCGCCACCGAGATGACGATCGGGTCCTGCCCAAAGCGCTCCTCGAGCGCGGCACCGGCTTTGGCGGTCGGCGTGCCTGCGCCGACGAGCAGCTCCTCCGAGGCGGCCGGGCGCAGCTGCAGGGCTGCCAGCGCAGACACGAGGAGCACCCCAAGGGCGAGTCCCAGCGTCCGGCGCCGGCGAGCGAGCACGATCTGGCGAGCCTACTTTCCGGCCTCGACGCGCGTGTAGCTTCCGTCGAAGGGCTTCTCGTTGCCGATCGACCCGGCCTTCGGGTATGGGTTCTTCTGGGTCTTGAGCACCGACTTGAGCGGGCTCGCCTGGATGAGCGCGTCGACGATGTCCTTCTGTGCCTTCGTGAAGTTCGTGTACGAGTCGGGCCCGACGATCGCGAAGACGCGGCCCTTGTTCCCGTAGGCGTCCTTCGCTCCGAGCGCGGCGGAGACGTTGCCGAAGAACCCTCCGAACTCCTTCCTGTACGGCTTGACGAAGTCGAGCGCCGGGTTGGCCTGGCGCAGCAGCGCGTCCAGGGGAGCAACGACCGTCCGCAGCTTGTCCGACGCCGGCGTGATCTCCTTGAGCAGCGGATCGACCTTGGTCAGGAACGGCTCGAGCTCTCGGAAGAGCGTGCGTGTGTCCCGTGCCACCGGCCCGAGGTCGCGGATGGCCGGCGCGAGATCCCGTGAGCTGAGCTTCAGGTCCCGGACGACCGGGGTGGCCGAGTTCGAGAACTTGGCGAGCACGTTTACGCTGGACTGTGCGCGGTCGAGCGTGGCGGGGAGCTCCTGAAGCGACTCCGCGAGCTTCTGGTCGCGCGAGTTGACCGCGTCGGCGGTCGTCTTGGCGTCCACCACGAGCGAGCGGAAGGAGGCGGTGCGCTCACCGAGCGCCTCGGTCACGACCCCGGTGTTGCCGACCAGTTGGGCCAGCTCACGCCGCTGAGGTGCGAGCACCCGCATCAGCTTGCCGCCGTCGGCGACCGTCGGCTTGGCTGCACCGAAGAGGCGGTTGAGGTCCCCACCCTTGCCGAGCAACCCGCTGCCGATGCCGTCGAGGTTCCGCCGGACCTGCGTGCGAGTCGCGGGGTCGAGCGTCTGGAGAATCCGCTCGAGCGGCACGACCTCCTTCGCCGACGTGAGCGGGATCACCGAGCCGCTGGGGAGAATGCCCGCCTTCTTGGTCCCGGGCTCGATGTCGATGTAGCTCTCGCCGACGAGCGTCTTGGTGCGGACCCGGATCGTCGCGTCGCGGTAGATCTCGTCCTGGTCCTTGTCCTCGATCTCGAAGCCGATCTGCGAGTCGGAGCCGGCGGGTTCGATCGAGCGCACGCGGCCGATCTTCACGCCGTCGGAGCGCACGTCCGAGTTGTTGACGATGTTGAGCGCCTCGGGGACCAACGCCTTCGCGTTGTACGGCTCGTCCAGGCGGAGCCGTCCGCCCGCCTGGGTGAACAGATAGAGGAAGGTCACCATCGTCAGTGCCGTGAAACCGATCAGGGCCGCGATCTTGAGCTGCAGATTGTTGACGCGCATCGTTCTACTTCCCGTCCGTGCAGTTGGGCAGCTTGCGGAAGTTCAAGGCAGGGTTTCCGAGCAGCCCAGTGCCTGCATCGAGGTCGACCGTCTCGTTGCCCCGCGGGAACGTCCCGTTGACGTCCGAGTACTTGAACACCGACAGCGTGTTGTCGAAGAACCGCAGCGTGGCCGGCATGCAGGGCCCGGCCAGAGCGGTCAGCCGGTCGAACTGCGGTGTCTGTGATTCCAGGTTCTGCAGCGAGGTCTGGAGCGCCTTCGAGGTCGAGGGCAGCGTCCGCGCCATGGTCCGCAGCGAGCGGGCCGCCGGGCGGAGCGCCGAGAAGGCGGGCCGCGCGTCGTCGCCGACCTGCTGGAGCCCCTTGAGGGCGTCCTCCAGGTTCGCGGCGACCGGCTTCAGGCTCACGAGCGCCGGGTCGAGCCGGGTGGTGAGCCGGTCCACGCTCCCGAAGGAGCTGCGCATCACGGGCAGCAACTCGTCGAGCCCGGTCAGGGTGGCGGCCAACGGCTGGTCGTTGCGCGCCAGCTCGCCGAGGGCGATGTTGCCCTGCTGCACGAACTTCTCGACGTCCTTGTCCCGTGCGGCCAGCGCGGCGCTGAGCTCTCCGAAGTTCGTGACGACCCGCTTGACCGCGGCCTTCCGCGTCGCGAGCACCGCGGTGGTGCGCTCGGCGACGTTGAGGAACGGCGCGAGCGTCACGAAGGAGCGCTTGAGCTTCTCGCCGCCGTCGTCGAGGCCGCGGCCCATCTCGGTGAGCAGGATGCCCATCCGCTGGCGGGTCGGGGCGTTGAAGGTGTTGAGCACCCGGGAGATGTCGACGGGGGTGATCGTGTTCGCACTGGCGATCACGTCCTCCTCCTTCGCCTCGCCGCTCTCCTTGGTGCCGCGGTCGATGATGTTGACGTAGAGATCCTGGAGCGGGGTGACCGGCCGGATCTGGATCTTCGCGTCCTTGTAGACGGGGCCCCACTTGTCCTCGATCTTCAGCGTGAGCTCCGGACGGCCGTTCCTGAGGGTGGACTTCGAGACCACGCCGACCTTGACGCCGTGGATGCGCACCTGGTGGCCGCCCGGGAAGATGCCCTTGACGTCGTCGAAGGCGACGTTGACCTCGCGGTACTTCTCCCACGGCCGTTCGAAGGTGATGTTGCGCGCGATCCCCACGACGGTGATCGCTGCGACGAGGATGAGGCCGACGAGCATCCCGAGGGACTTCAGGGACCGCCTCGCCTCGAGGAGCAGCCGCTCCATGCTCTTGCCCATCAGAGACCGCCCTTCAGGAGTCGCTGGATTTGGGACATGGTGCCCTTTCCGACCTGTGCCGGACCTGCGTCCTTCCCGCTGCTGGTACCGCCGCCGCTGCGCGGCGCCGAGGCGCTACGCGAGCCGGAGGCGGGCGTCGCCTTGGCACCTGGCGCTCCGGCGAGGACGCCGGCAAGCACCTCCTTGAGGTCCGCGCACTTGATGCCGCCCTTGAGCAGGTCGGCGGAGCACGGGAGCGCCGCGAGGGAATCCAGGCCCCCGTTGATCGCCTGGAAGCGCTGGGTATGGCCGTACACGTCGAACAGCGACGCGCTCGAGCTGACCGACGAGGCGACCGGGCCGATCTCCTCGTAGAGCTTCAGCCCGGTGAGCGGCGCCTTCTTCTCGAGCCCGGGCAGGATCACGTCCTGCATGCGCGTGAGGGTCGGTGAGATGTTCTTCATGAACGGCACCCCGGTCCGGCTGGCGCTGCGCAGGCGCGTGAGTGCCGGGCGCAGGTCCTTGAGCGCGGGGCGGGCGTCGGCCAGGGCCGGGCGCAGCTCGGCGAGCGCGGGGCGCAGCGACCGGCTCGCGTCGTCGAGGATCCGGGCTCCCGGTCGCAGCTCCTGAGCCCGGGGGTCCAGCTCGTCGAGCGTGCCGCGGATGTTCACCATGCTCTTCCGTGTCACGTCGAGCGTCGCGGCGCCGTTCCGGAGCGTCGAGCCGACCGCCGCGCGCCGCGCTGCGGTCACGCCGAGCGTGGTGCTGGCGTTGTCGACGGTGCCGACGAGGTCGACCTCGTTCTTGGCGAGCGCACCCATCAGGCGACTGGTGCTCCGGATCGTCTCGGTGAGGTCTCCGGGGCTGACGCCGCGGAGCGAGTCGAGGCCCGGATCGATGCGACGCATCGCCGGGCCGAGGGCGTCGAGGCTCCGGCCGGACGGGCCGTCGCCGAAGCCCTTGTCGAACTCCTTGAAGATCGTCTGCACTCCTTCGCGGGTGGGCGGGGTGAGGGCC
>JACDAP010000385.1 GCA_013695395.1 Solirubrobacterales bacterium | reverse complement strand
GCCACGACCTCGGCGTCGTACTCGTCCTGGATCCACTTGAGCATCACGCTCGTGTCGAGGCCGCCCGAGTAGAGGAGCAGGACGCGCGAGACCTCGCCCTTCTCGGCCAGATAGCTCGCGGTGCGGGTGTGAGGCGTGCGCTCGGTCTCGGGCATGGCCGCGCAGGATAAGGACCCGCGATCGCCTACGCTCGCCCGATGACAGCGATGAAGTGGTGGGGCTGGGGCCTCGACGGCGTCTCGTTCACCCACGAGGACAAGCCGGAGCTCGGCCCGTTCATCCTCGACAAGCTCGGCCTGGACGTGACGCGGACGACCGAGCGGAGCAAGCGCTTCGAGGAGCTCGACCTGCCGGATCCGATCCTCCCGGGGCAGCTGCGCGCCGCGCTCGAGGCGGCGGTCGGGTCCGAGCACGTGACGGCGGACGCCATCGATCGCGTCATCCACGCCCGCGGCAAGAGCATCCGCGACCTGATCCGCCAACGGCGTGGTGACCTCCCGCGCCTGGTCGACGTCGTCGTGCGGCCCGGGAGCGAGGAGGAGGTCACCGCGGTGCTCGAGGCGGTCATCGAGCACGACGCGGTCCTGATCCCCTTCGGCGGCGGCACGAGCATCTCCGGCTCGCTCGAGCCGGAGCCCGACGAGGAGCGGCCGGTCGTCTCGGTCGATCTCGGCCGCCTCGACCGGGTGCTCTCGGTCGATGCCGCCTCGCGCACCGCGCGGGTCCAGGCCGGCGTCTTCGGCCCGGCGCTGGAGGAGCAGCTCGGCGCGCAGGGCTGGACCTTCGGCCACTTCCCCGACTCCTTCACCCACTCGACCCTCGGCGGCTGGATCGCCACCCGCTCGAGCGGCATGCAGTCCGACCGCTACGGCGACATCGCCGACCTGACCCGCGCGGTCCGCGTGGTGACCCCGCACGGGACCCTCGCGACCCGCCCGGTCCCCTCGCAGTCCACGGGCCCGTCGCTGCGCGAGATGGTGCTCGGCTCGGAAGGTCGGCTCGGCCTCATCACCGAGGCGACCGTCCACGTGCGGCGGGTGCCGGAGGAGCGGCAGATCCTCGGCTACCTCTTCCCCACCTTCTCCGCCGGTCTGGCGGCGATGGCCGAGCTCGCCGCCAGCGAGCACCAGGTGAGCGTCACGCGGGTCTCAGACGCGCCCGAGACCGCGTTCTCCTTCGCCACGCGGAAGCAGGCCACGCGGCTCGACAAGGTGCAGTCGAAGGCGCTCCAGGCCTTCCTGACCCGGCGCAAGGGCTTCGTCCTGGATCAGATGTGCCTCTCGTTCATCGGCTACGAGGGCTCCGCGGGGCACGTCGCCGAGCAGCGCAAGGCGGTCGGGAAGCTCGTCGGCCGCCACGGCGGGCTCTGCATCGGCGCGAGCCCCGGCGCGCTCTACGACCAGAAGAAGTTCGACACCCCGTACATCCGAGACTTCCTGCTCGACCGCGGCTGCCTGGCCGACGTCTCGGAGACCGCGGCCCCGTGGAGCGAACTGGCCGACGTGTACGACAAGACCCGCAGCGCGGTCCACGGCGCCTTCGCCGAGCTCGGGGTGCGCGGCTACCTCATGTGCCACCTCTCCCACAGCTACCACGCGGGTGCCTGCCTCTACTTCACCTTCGCCTTCCCGCCGGCTCCGGGCGGCGCGGACATGATCGAGCAGTACGACGTCGTCAAGCACGCGCTCCAGCAGTCTTTCGTCGACACCGCGGGGACCCTCTCCCACCACCACGCCGTGGGCACCGAGCACGCCGAGTGGCTCGCGCAGGACGTTTCGCCCGCCGGTGTCACGCTGCTTTCCGGATTGTTCGATGCCGTGGACCCCGGTGGCCACCTCAACCCCGGCAAGATCGTGGCCCGGGCGCCGGACCGCGAGGAGGCTGGGAAACCCGCCTGAGCACCCGGAGTAGCCCGCAACATGGAGCGCAGCGAGCCGGCCGTCCTCGACACCCCCTGGGCACGGACCGTGCCCGCCCGCGTGGCCCGCGAGCTCATCGTCTGCGGGGCGCTCGGCGCGTGCATGGACGCCTACACGCGGCGGACCATCACCGGGCGCGAGCAGCTCGAGGCGATGGAGGGTCCCGTGCTCTTCGTGGCCAACCACGCGAGCCACATGGACACCCCGGCGCTCCTGCGCGCGCTGCCGCCCCGCTGGCGGCGCCGGACCGCCGTCGCCGCGGCGGCCGACTACTTCTACGCGGACCCGAAGCTCGCCGCGACGGTTGCGCTCGCCTTCGGGACCGTGCCGCTGGCCCGCAAGGGCGGGGGCCTCGAGGGCTGCACGCACCTCACGAGCCTCTTCGCCGACCGCTGGTCGCTCGTGCTCTTCGCGGAGGGGACGCGCTCACGTGACGGGAACGTCGGGGCGCTCCGTTCCGGGGCCGCGGTGCTCGCCGCCGAGCACGACCTTCCGATCGTCCCCGTCCACATCGGTGGGACGCACGAGACGATGCCGACCGGCCGCCGCTGGATGCAGCGCGCGCCGGGCCTCGGGATCGGCTCGAGGCGTCCGATCACGTTCCGCTTCGGCGCCCCGATCCGCGTGCGGGAGGACGAGACGCCCGCCGAGGTGATGGAGCGCGTCCGCCTCTTCCTGGCCGAGTCCGGCGCCGCGACCACGCCGCGCGAACGGACCGCTCGCCGGGAGCCGCAGCCGACGCGCTGAGCGCGGCAGGAGTCTCGCCGGCCGCGGCTCCTCGAACGCGCCCGCCCGGCGCATCCGTGTTGCGCGCATGTCGCTATGCGGTATTTCCGCCGCACGGATGCCGCGGGTCCGTCTGTTCGGGCGGTCTCACCCGCTGGGCGGGGCGCTTCCTACGAGCCGTCCAAGCCGGGCGAGCGCGTCGTCGATCTCGGCCTCGCCGACGTTCAGCGGCGGGAGCAGACGGACCGTCTCTGGCCCCGTCGCGTTGACGACCAGTCGCTCCTCGAGCAGCGCGCGCCGCACGAGCTCCGGAGCGCCGCCGTCGGCGAGGTCGAAGGCCAGCAT
>JACDAP010000372.1 GCA_013695395.1 Solirubrobacterales bacterium | reverse complement strand
GGCGACCCGGACGAGCGCGGGTGACGAAGCGAGCATTCCGGAGTATCGTGCAAACGTTCGTGCTTACGACGGAGTCTGAGGTGAAGGAAGCACGGTGGTAGACGACCAGTTCCATCCATTGCGGGTGTTGATCGCAGACCAGCAGCGCCCCAGCCTCCAGGCGCTCGCCGACGTGGTCATGAGCCTGGGGCATGAGGTGATCGCCCGAGAAGTCGGCATCGCGGCGGTCGGTCCGGCCACGGCACGGCTGCAGCCGGACATCGCCCTCGTCGAGCTCGGGGAATCCACCGATCATGCACTCGACCTCATCCGGAGGATCGTCCACGAGGCGGCGTGCCCGGTCATCGCCCTGCTGTCCACGGAGGAGCCGGAGTTCGTGCGCCGGGCGGCCCGGCTCGGTGTCTTCGCCTACATCGTGGACAGCGACTCCGACGACCTGCAGTCCGCGATCGAGATCACGCTGCAGCGCTTCGCGGAGTTCAGCGCGCTGCGCGGTGCTCTCGGTCGCCGGGCGGTGATCGAGCAGGCCAAGGGCATCCTCATGTCGCGCCATGACATCGATGCGGACGCAGCCTTCGAGATGTTGCGCGAGCGCTCGCAGCGAAGCGGGCGCAAGGTGGGTGACCTGGCAGCGGCGATCGTCGACAGCCACGGCCTGCTGAGCACGCCCACGCCCGCTGAGATCTGACCCTAGACGAAGGTTTTCGGAGAATCGGCGCTGACGCAGCTAAACTAGTCGCGTGAGGCCCGGAATCACCGGCCCTCGCAGCCCCGAGGGTCACTCCGCGGGGAGGAGGTCCACCTCAGCAAACAGGTGGCGAGAGCGCCGTCGACCAGCTCGACGAGCAGCGATGCCGATCTGCCTGAGGAGACCGTCGTGCACCGAGTCGAAGACTGGAAGGACCTGGCGGGGGCCTGGCCTGCTGCCGCGCCATCGCCGCCGCCCTCTGCCGAGCATGAGGCGCTGCTCACGGGGGCCGCCCTCGACGCCATCGATGTCGGGGTGGTGGTGATCGACGACGAGCGTCGGCTGCTGCGCTGCAACGCCGCCTCGGCCGCGATCCTCGGCGTCGACCTCTCCTCGGCGATCGGGACCATGGAGTGGTGGCGCCCCCTTCGCGCGCGGCGGAGCGGCGCCAGTGCTTCGGTGGAGCGGGACGCGGCCGCGACGGTGCTACGCACCGGCAAGGGCATCCGCGACGTCGAGGTGGCGATCGACCGGCCCGACGGGGCCGTCGTCTCGCTGGCCGTCGACTACCTCCCGCTGCGGACCAGGCCTGCGCCGGTCACGGGCGTGGTCATCGCCTTCCGCGACGTCGCCGCGCTCACTGCTCCGGAGCTCTCGCGCCGCGAGCTGATCGCCGCCCGCGACTTCTTCCAGGCGACGCTCGACTCGTTCCCCGCGCAGGTCGCGGTGCTCGACGAGTCGGGTGAGGTGCTCACCACCAACCGTGCTTGGAAGGAGTTCGCGCTCGCCAACGGCGGCGACGGTTCGCCGACCACCACCAACTACTTCGCGGTCTGCGACGCCGCCGGGGACGACGAGTTCGCACTGCGCGCCGCGGTGGGCCTGCGCGCCGTCGCCGCCGGTGAGCGAGAGGAGTTCACCCTCGAATACCCCTGCTCGAGCGCCGAGGAGGAGCGGTGGTTCCTGCTGCGCGGCTCGCGCTACGAGGGTCCGGGATCGGCCCGAATGGTCGTCGCGCACGACGACGTCACCGAGCGGCACGTCGCGGCGCGGCAGGTCCTCGAGCAGGCGACCCTGCTCGACGAGGTCGACGTGGCGGTGATCGCGACGAGCACCGGGCGCGATGTCACGCAGTGGAACCGCAAGGCCGAGGAGTTGTACGGCTGGAGCCGGCGCGAGGCCCTCGGCCGGCACGTCGACGAGCTGATCGCCCCCAGGCACGAGGACTCGCGAGCCCTCGAGCAGGCCTTGGCGACGGACGGCCACTGGGCGGGCCTGCTCACCGCCCGGGCCAAGGACGGCACGCCGTTTCCCTCCGAGCTCCGTGTCCGGACGATGGTCGACGCGTCCGGGGAGCCGTTCGGCGCCGTGGGCGTGTCGAGCGACGTGACGAGCCGCGTCGCGTCCGAGCGCGCGCTCATCGAGGCCCGGGATTACATGCGAGCCGTGGCCGACAGCATGGGGCAGGGGCTACTGACCCTCGACGTCGACGGGCGGGTCTCCTACGTCAACCCGGCGGCCGGGGCCTTGCTCGGCTGGGCACACGACCAGCTGCGCGGCCGGTCGATGACCGACATCACCGTCGCCGCGCCCCGGGACGACGGGTCCGCGGGGCGGGACGATCCGCTCGAGCGCGCCCGGCTCGACGGCGCCGAGGTCCGCGTCGAGGATGCGGCGTTCCTGCGCAGCGACGGCACGGAGCTCCCGGTCGCTTACACGACGGCGCCCTTCGAGACCGCGACCGGTGTGCAGGGCCGCGTCGTGCTCTTCGAGGACATCTCGGAACGCAAGGCCTACGAGGCGGCGCTGCTGCAGGACGTCGAGAAGCTCTCCTGGATCGACCGCATCCAGCAGGCGCTGGCCGACGACCGCTTCGTCCTGCACGCCCAGCCGATCATCGACCTGCGAACCGGGAACGTCGTCCAGCGCGAGCTCCTGCTCCGCATGCGCGAGCC
>JACDAP010000355.1 GCA_013695395.1 Solirubrobacterales bacterium | reverse complement strand
GATCCCTGCCGGGCTGCGCGGCGTCCGCGCGCGCCTCGCGGAGCGCAGGCTGCGCGTCCGCGGTGGGCGGGTCGTCGTCGACCTGCGCGGGCGTCCGGCCGGGCGCTACGTCCTGCGGCTGGACGGGCGGACGGGCAAGAGGCAGCGGATCGTCGTGCTTCGGCGCTACCGGACTTGCAGCCGACGTGGCGCTAAACGGTGACCGCGGCGGGCGACCAGCTCGTCGCACGTGCCGGCGTCAGGACTGGTCGGCGTCGACATCGAGCCAGCGACGGATATACCGTCTGCAATGGCCCTGATCATCCCCCTCCCATAGAGTCGGTAACAACCGCGTCAGCTTTCTGGCAGGCTGCGGGTGGGTAGGAAATCCAACACTGCCTCCTTCACCACGACTTCGAGGTCTCATGCTCAAGCACATCCTTCTCCCGATAGCCGCCGCGAGCGTCGCTCTCGGCACCTTCGCCGGGCCCGCGGCGGCTCAGAAGCCCGTCTGCCCTCCCGGCGTCGCGACGGGCGCCAACTGCAAGGCTCCCAAGCCGACGCCGAACCCGAACCCGCTTCCGACTCCGGGAGTCGAGAAGTTCCCGGCCAAGCTCCAGGTGTTCCGCGCGACCGTCACGGACCGGAAGCTCGACGTGCTCGCCTCGCTGACCGCGCGTGCCAGCGGGTTGGTCGCCGTGACATATGTCTCCAACGGGACGACCACGAAGTTCACGGTCGCCATCGACCCGGAGACGCGGAATCTGAAGTTCACCAGGAAGCTCTCGGCGAAGGCGAGCAAGCTGCGGTCCGGCATCATCACGTTCATCTACAACGGTGACGACGACACGTTCGCGGACAACGTCCGCGTCCGTGCCGCCAACCGTCCCGCCCGGCTGAAGCGCGAGGTCGCCAAGCTCGACAAGTCCGGCAACCTCACGGTCTCGGGAACGATCTCCTCGCTGGCGCGCGGGGTCGTGCGGATCCGCCTCGACTACCCGTTCTCGAGCACGACCAACACGACAAGCCTCTTCTACAACGTCAAGATCACGAACGGCACGTGGCAGCTGAAGCAGAAGCTCCCGGCCGAGGCGCGCAAGGTCGGAGGCCAACTCTCGATCCAGTTCACAGGTTACAACCCGGCCGGCATGCGCGGCGAGCAGGACGCCAAGCAGGTCCTGCCCGGCAACTGAGCTCGGAGCCACTCGTACCGACGACGGGCCCGCACAGATCGCGGGCCCGTCGTCGTTCCGGAGCGGTCGATCCGGTCCCGGCCATGAACCGCAGCGCCGCGCCACCCGCTCATGGGATGGACGCGCACTGTCACCTTCGGGGCGTTGCGCTGTCGGAACGTCTCACAAGAGCTCCAGCAGGTCGGTGGCGAGCGCGGAGACGGACGCGCTCACGGTGGTGGGGTCGCCGACGAGTGCCTCGGCGCGGCCGGGCTGTGGCCCGGTTCAGCGCCAGGCGCCGATGAGGTCGTCGGGGCCGAGCTGAACGTCGAGTCCCAGGTTGTCCTCGAAGCCCTGGCGGGAGATGCCCACCAGAAGCGTGCCGGAGTCGGCGCGTGGCACCTTGCCTCGGTGGTCCTGCAGCGCCTTGGCGTCATGGCGGTCGAAGGTGTCGTTCTCACGCCACTTGATCGAGCCGACAAGGCTCGCCCTCCTGGGATCGTGGCCCTCCTCAGATCCCACGAGGTCGACCTCGATCCGGTTGTCGCGGGTCCAGTACCCGCTGATGTGGCGGGACTCGCCGAACCGTTCGTCCGGCAGCAGCCGCTCGAGGGATGCGCCGACGATGGGCTCGACGGCCTTTCCCCGGTAGGCGATCCACGAGGCCTCGACGCGTTCGGCGACCGCGCGCCCGCGGCCTCGCTCGACGACCGCCAGGTTCGGCTCGATGAACCGAAGCCAGAAACGCAGGTAGGGGTCGGACACGACGTAGCGCTTGGCCTTGGAGTTGTCCTTCCCGGCGAACGGGATGAGCTTCCGGATGGCCCGCTTCTGCTCCAGCGTGCTGAGGATCTCGCTCAGCTGAGAGGCGCCGATCCCGGCGCGCTGCGAGATGCGGTTGAAGCCCGTCTCGCCGTACCCGATCGCGGAGAACACCGCGCGCGGGCTGGTCTGCGGCGGGAACTCGGCGGTGACCGACCGCTCGCCGCTGACGATGAAGGCGGAGTGCTCGTCCTGGAGCATGCGCTCGACGAACTCCGCCCGGGACGCACCGGCCGGCCAGGCCATGGCGAGCTGCGGGAATCCGCCGATGGTGGCGTAGGCGTCCAGCGCCTCGGCGGCGTCGACCCGCAGCAGATCCCCGATCTCAGCGGGCGTCAGCGGTTCGACCACCATCTCGCGCGTCGGGCGCCCGTACAGCGGCCTCCCGTAGCTCGTCAGCGCCTCCATCATGGCCAGGTCAGAGCCGACGAGGATCAGCAGCACTGGGACCTTCTTGAGCCTGCGGTCCCAGGCCTTCTGAAAGACGGCCTCGATCGACTCGTCCTGCTCCACCATCCAGGGAAACTCGTCGATCACCACGACGGCGGGCCGCTCGGTATCCGCCGTCTGGGCCAGCAACGTCAGCGCGCCCTCCCAGGTGCTCGGCGTCACCCCGGCGCGGACGCTTTCGCCGGCCTCGAGCCCACTTCCGGCAAGCTCCTCGAGGAACATCTCGAGCTCCCGGTCGAGGCTCTGGCGCGAGGCGGCGAAGAAGACGTGTGGCAGCCCGGCCTGCCGCAGGAACTCCTCGATGAGGGTGGACTTGCCGACCCGGCGGCGCCCGCGCATCGAGATGAACCTGCCCGCGCCCGACTCCACCACCTCCCGGTACTGCTCGTTGAGCAACTGCAGGTCGTGATCGCGTCCGACGAAGCGCATGCCCTCGCATGCTACATCAAACTCTGTTCATGCAAACTTTGATCCGATGAAGTTCGCTCAACCACAGCTCTCTGCGATCTGGTCTGACGAACGCCAGCCGAACCCGCGACTTCTTGTCAGCTCAGGGCTCGTCGTCCCCCTCGTCATCGAGCCAGCGACGGCCGTACTGGTCGGGGATCGATCCCCAGCCCCAGATCGCGACCGGCCCCGCGGGGATCGGGCCGTACTCCTCGACTGGGTCGACCTTCTCCTCGAGCACCGTGCACTGGTGCTGCCAGTTGTCGCCGAAGTCGAAGACGTACTCGAACTCGTCGCCGGCCCGCACCTCCCGAGTGACCTTCAGCTTCGCGTGATCCAGCCAGACCATGTCGGGCGCGAACGAGTCGTCCGGATACCCGATCAGGCGACCGTCGGTGAGCTCGAAGTTGTGCAGGTGCGAGAGGTCCCATCGCGCGAAGGCCGCGTTGATCGCGTCGGCGAACTGCTGGAACGAATGCCCCGGCTTGACGATGAAGATGCGGCCGGGGGACGGCTCGATCCGACCCCCGCGTCCCGACACCAGGTCGACCTTGATCTGCAGCCACGTCCGCGCCATCCCGCGCAGCCTACGGGCGGCCCCTCAGCAGGTCGCTCACGGCAGGCGCGCCTTGTCGAGGAGGACGATCAGGGTCGGCCGCCGTCGGTGGCGCTCACGAAGGTCGAGCGTGTACGCGGCGAAGGCGTCCGACTCGCCCGCCGCCCGCGCCGCGTCGGCGGCCCGCTTGAGGATCCTCACCGCACGTAGGTACGCGCCGCGACCTGTCGTCTCGAGCACATGCTCCACGACGCGCCTGTAGACGAGCACCGCGTCGGCCGGGTGCTCACCCTCCCTGGTCTCGGCGAGACGAAGCCAAAGCTCATCGCCGACCGTGTGCTCGGTAGCCGCGACCGCCGTCTCCCAGGCGAGTGCACCGTCGCCGTCGCTGAGCATGGCCTCGATGAGCGCACTCACGTCAAGGCGTCGCAGCGCCGCCCGGCCCGCATCGCGCTCGAGCTCCCAGGCATCGAGCGCGGCAGACGCGGCGCGGAGCTTGCCGTAGGTCGAGACCGACGGCGACGCCTCGTGCTGCCGACGCCGCAGCGCGAGCACCTCGACGCTGTTGCCCTGCCGCGCGTGAACGTCGCAGGCCAGGTCGTAGAGCTTGGCGGTCTGCCATCCGGTCGTCTCCGCGATCCCTCGCGCCGTCCAGGCGAGCACCTCGTCCTCGCGGCCGATCTCCTGCATCGCCTCCGCGACGTTGACGAACTGATGCGGACCACGGAGGTCGCCGCCGAACAGTCTCACGATCGCCTCGATGTCACCGTCGAGCACCGCCAGGCGCTCGCGCGCGTAACGAGCCGCGAACGAGCGCGGCTTGTCGCTGCTCATGACCGCTCGGCGGTAGTGGGCGATGCCGCGTTCCCCGAGCGCGAGCCGGTAGCGGACCGGATCGGCCTCGAAGAAGTCCTGATCGACGAAGCGAAAGCGGACCATCCACTTCGCGAGCTTCACCGGGTCGGCGACCAGCGCATCGCAGGTCGCCGCGTGCAAGTCGAGGAGCTCCCGCGCGACGTCACCGATCGCCCCGGACGAGTCGTCCCCGCGCTGCAGCACCTTGACCACATGTCCGACCGCGCGCTGCAGCAGCTCGACCAGCTCGGTCGAAGGCGCGCTCTCGCTGAGCGCCTCGAGCTCGGAGACGATCGGCCGCGCTTCCTGCGCCCACGCCATGCTGGCCCGGTAGTCAAGGAACCGCCGCGTCCGCAGTCCACGATCAACCTCCACGCGGACCTGACCCAGATCCCCGCTCCCCCGCGCCGCGACGAGCCGCACCTCGCGCTCGACATCAGCGTGGCGATTCAGCGCCGAGCGCACGATGCCACGAAGCGCCGACTCGTCCAGCGCAGCGAGGAGCTCGTCGGTCGTCTGCTCCGGTCCCGGCATACCCGCCCATCGTCCCCGATCGACGGCGACGGCGAGCGCTCACGCTCCACCGCCTGTTTCCAGGGCTTTCCATGAGTGAGAGCCGACGAGCGGATTCGAACCACTGACCCCTTAATTACGAGTGCCCAAAAGGCGCACTCCGGCGAGGTCGGTCGCGGAAGTCGAGTCGCTCGAAGTCCGCTCCAGTCCTGGGTTCCCGCCACAGAGCGCGAAGCTCGGTGACGTGGTCATGACCTGAGGGTACGTGAGCGGACCGGCGGTTCGGGGCCCAAACGGGCCCAAAAGCGCGGTCAGTCGGTCAGCTGATCGCCTGCAGCAGCTGCCCGGCGAGGACCGCGCACCGGACCGCGAGATCTCGGGGTTCATCGACGAGCCCGTCGACGGCTTCTGCCACCTGAGCGGCGCCAGGACTGTCAGGCACCGAGAACAACCGGTCCAGTGCCGCAACCGCTTCTTCGGTGACGGGTCGGCTGACGTCGGCCGCGGCGAGCCGGGCGTAGCCGGCGACGAACACGTTCAGGTCGACCTCGCGCAGGAGCCGGTAGACGTCGTGGGCGTCGCGTGGGCGCTGGCGTGCTCCCTCGGCCTCCCGGTCGGAGACCTTGTGGAGCTTGGCGACGAGCAGGGCCATCGGCCCGGCCACCTGCAACTGGTGCTCGCGGTGGTCGTCGGGATCGAGCGCGGTGATGGTCATCGGTGCATGGTCGACGAGCGCGCCCTCGATCCCGCGCACCCTCCGGGTGCTCATGTTGGAGTGCGGCTTGATGCGTCCGCTGCGACCCCGGCCGGTCCGGCCCGAGACCGCGTCGGGGATGAGGAGGTCCACGGGCATGCCCTCGCTGCTGATCCAGGTTCCCGGCTGGGGGTGGCGGGCATCGAGGTCGAAGCCGGCCGTGCGCATCGCCTCCTCGATGAGCGGGGTGGCCGCGAGGAGCTCGGGGTTGACGGCGAGGTCTGCG
>JACDAP010000339.1 GCA_013695395.1 Solirubrobacterales bacterium | reverse complement strand
CCCTGCTCGAATCGAATCCCATCATGCTGGTCTGCGCGTCAACCAACGCACCTGTGATTCGCATCGGGCCGGGTGAGGTCAGGTCGAACACGAGACCGTTGAAAGGGGCACTGCTCCAACTCGGCTGTGCGAGCGTGGTGTTTAGCAGCAGACTGAGTTGCGTGTCGCTGAAATCGATGGAGATGAACGTCACGTCCTCCACGTTCGCGAGTGATTCGACCCCTGCACCAACCGCGAAGGAAGACGGCGTAAAGCTCGCCGGAAGGTACGCTGTATCCGAGGTCGGCACGCGGTAGGACGCTGAAAACGACTGCCCCTCCAGACCCGCCTGTGCCGAACCACAAGCCACTAACCCCGCCAGCAGCGATATTGATGTGAAAGTGAATCTCATGGTTCCTCCGGGGGTCATGGCGAACAGCCGCCTTCGGGAAATTGTGTCGGACGTTCTCCGGATCACAGCGCGGGGCGGGCCGCTTTTCCCGGGATCAGGGGGCCCCTGATCAGGGGTTCACGCCACTTCCCATGGCTCAGAAAGCGGGGGTACCGGCCAAAGAGACGAAACGCGAGTGCCCGGCCGGCACGTTGCCGGGGTGTCGGCAGGATCAACCCTGCCGGCTCAGCGCATAAACGCCGCCGGCGGGTCGAAACACGGGCGGCGCGGCGGCCAATACCTTTGCTGTCCGGTGGGCAGGCGTCAGGTTCGTGCTCATCCACGAGCCGGCGTGCTTTGCGATACGCGCAGACGCCTGACCGTCCCACAGCGCCGGAACGCGCAAGGGGGCGCTTGCACCGTAAATCGTTTTCCACAAGGCCCGCGTCATGAGCCGTGGGTCCGTGCCGACAGCGATCGCGGCGGCAGCGCCTGCACCGCACTCTCGATCGGCCGGGTCCGCGAAGCTCAGGCAAGGCACACTCAGCGCCAAAGCCTCGTCGTTAGCGACGGACGAGTCGGACAGGATGCATGTCGCCCGGCTTAACAACTGCACGTAATCGGGATGGGGCTGCATCGGCAGACACACGACGCCTTCGCTGGCGATCACCTGGGAAAGGCCGAAATCCTTGAGCCGCTGTTCGGTTCGCCGCTCCATTGGCCAGATCAGCGGGAGGTCGCGCCGCGCTTGGCGGAGCACCTGCACCAGACTGGTAAGCCGGTCGCGACGCTCGACATTCGCCAGCTTGTTGAGCACCACCAAGCCGTAGCCACGCCGATCCGCGATGACCTCATCGGGCACTAGAGGGATTGCCATGCGGGCGCTGCATCGATCCTTTTGCGCAGGCTCATGGCCAACGCATCTGCACCGATCGTCCCTACGCAATGGACATGTTTTGGCGCGATGCCTTCGAGTCGAAGGTTTTCGCTGGCCGCTTCGTCGGTGGTGTACAGCACGGTGGCGAGCCGATCCGTCAGCGTGCGAGTCAGATCGTCGGTGCGGGTACGCTCGAGCAGGCGAACACCGGCGCCGACGCTGGCGATCGGTATCCCGTGGTTGTTGGCAACCACGGTGCAGGCAAGCGCCAGGGCGCTGCCGTCGAACACGACCACTCCGCAAGGCCGGCTGGTCTTCACGAGCCGCTCGAAGCGCTCGGCGATATGTGCAGTTTGCACCGCCGGCGAGTTGGCGGTGACGTCCAGCTCGATGCAGTCGTGCTCGACATCCAGCTCCTCGAACAGCCCCCGATGCAGCCGCAGAGCGTCGTTCCTGAAAGCGCGTACCAGCACGCAGGGGCTGGGCGGTTCGCATTTCACAAGGGCTCGCATCAGCGCAGCGGCCTTGACGTGATCACCCTGACCGCCGACAACGCAAAGCAGGCGACCGGCGGGCGAATCCGAATTGGGTGCCGGCGCGAGCGGCAGCCCAGGGCGTGCGGAGGTTCGCTCCGATGCACCGAGCCTCATCGTCGCCTTCGAGAAAGGCGAATCCCATGCGATGTCGCCACCCTCGGTCTCGAGTTGCAGATCGCGAGAGGCTTGCGCCACCGCAACGGCGTCGATCGACGCGGCAGACAACAGGAAACTGCTCAGCAAGAGGCGATTGCACAGACGGTTTATCCGCCGCGGCACGCCGCCAGTGCAGCGATGGATCGACTCGAAGGCCTCGGCGTCGAACTGCGGTCGGCCTGTCCAGCCTCCCTTGCGCAAACGGTGTTCGATGTAGGCCTGGGTTTCCGTCGGCTCGAGCGGCCCGAGCAGGCAGGACACGCCGATCAGCCGGCGAAAGGCCGCGACTTGCGGAGCATCGAGCAATTGCCGCAGTTCAGGCTGCCCCACCAACCAGATCTCGAGCAGCGGCGAGGCCTGTGATGGTCCGGCAACCAGAGCATCGAGGACCCCAAGCCCGGCCCGGTCGAGGTGTTGCGCTTCGTCGATGACGAGGACGGCACGTCTGCCTTCTGCGCCAAGCGACGCGAGCAAGCCCGCAAACCGAGCCTCCCAGCCGGGCATCGATTGATCGTTCAGAGGAACGCCGAAGGCGCCAGCGACGGCACGCCTCAGTTCATCGCTGCTCAACTGGGTGCTG
>JACDAP010000321.1 GCA_013695395.1 Solirubrobacterales bacterium | reverse complement strand
TCCTGCTCGGCGGCCTCGCCGCCTCCGACGTCGCCGGGCGCGAGGCTGCTTTGCGTGACTCGCTCGGTGCGCCGGTCACCGTGCTGGTCACGCGCGAGGAGGTCGGGGCCGGCGATCCGCTCGATCGGGCCGCGCTCGCGGTCCGCCAGGTCCCGGCCCGGTACGCGCCCGACGGGGCGTTCGCCGCCCGCGGGGACGTCGCTGGGCTCAAGGCGGCCGTCGCGATCCCGGCGGGGCTCGACGTGACGCCGGCCCTCGTCGCCGATCCGGCCGAGCTGGCGCAGGCGGCGGTCCCCGTCGCTCCGGGGGAGCGCGTGGCGGAGGTGGTTGCGCTCGGCTCACCGAGCCTCGTGGTGCGCGGCAGCCGGGTCGACGTGCTGGTGACCCGGGAGGCCGGGGGCGCCCGCGGCGAGACCTCGGTCGCGCTCGAGGACGCGGAGGTGCTCGCAGCCGCTCCCGCCCCGGAAGGCGCCGGCCAACCGGGGGAGGGGCCGCGCGTGGCGCTGTCGCTGCGGGTCAAGCTTCGCGACGCCGTCTACCTGGCCTCCGCGCAGAGCTCGGCGGTGCTCCGGGTGCTCCCGCGGGCCGCCGGCGACCGGGCCCGGGGTGCGCGGGGGCTTCGCGCCGGACCGAGTGGATGAGTCGGCGTCTGGGCGATGGTCGCGAGGCTCCCGTGACCATGGGAGAAGACTCCGGGACAGCCCGTTCCCGACCGTGCGTCGTCGCATGGACGGTCAGGCTCAAGCCTCACCCCAGCGGCGCCGATGGGTGCCGAAGGCGTTCCACCCCACCACGCCCCTTTTGCCATGTCCCGTCGTCTTCGTCTCGTCCTCGTGCTTCCGGTCCTCGGACTGCTCGCCGCCCCTTCCGGGGCCACGGCGGCCACCGCCCGGTTTCCCTCGGTGAGCGAGGTCTCCCCGTCCAGGCTCGGCGTCGGCGGCACCCTCACGCTGCTCGGACGCAACTTCCGCTCGGGCACGCGGAAGAACACCGTGGTCTTCAAGCGTGACGGCGCCCGCCCGGTCTTCGTGCGTGCGGGCCGCGCCACCAGCCGCAAGCTGGTCGTGAAGGTGCCGCAGAAGATGATCCGGTCGCTCAAGAAGAAGGGCGACAGCCCGGTTTCCACGCGATTCCGCGTGCGGGTCCTCGCCAAGCGCTTCGGCAAGCGCTACACGGCGCTGAAGGCCTCGCCGATACTTAGCCCGGTCACGGTCGACCCGGACGACGCCGACGGGGACGGCCTCAAGGACTCGATCGAGCGGCGGGTCGGGACCGATCCGCTCAAGGCCGATTCCGACGCAGACGGGATCGAGGACGGGTTCGAGTACTACTCGGCCAAGGACCTCAACGGCGCGAGCCTTCCGTTCCCTGGCAAGCGGCCCTACCCCAACCCGCTCGATCCCGCCGACGCCAGCATCGACCACGACGGCGACGGTCTGTCGCTCGCCAACGAGTTCCGCGCCTGGCGCTACACCGGTCGGCCCTTCCCGCTCAGCTACTCCGACGGCAACCCGTTCACGCGCGGCCAGCCGCTCGACTCGAACAAGGACGTCGACGGCGACGGCCTCCCGAACTACACCGAGGTTGCCGGGCCGCTCAGCGGGCCGGAGTGGTGGGCAGGGTTCGTGGAGGACAACAAGTGCTCGCCGGACTACGTCGAGTCGAAGTACCCGGGGCCGCTCTACACCGGGCTGAGCTTTGTCGATCCCGACAGCGACGGGGACGGGGTGCTCGACGGTGCCGACGACATCGACCACGACGGCCTGACCAACGCTGAGGAAGGGCAGTTCCGGCGCCCCGACTGGTGCCAGGTCTACGTCTCCACCCGACAGGGGGCGCACAGCGGCGAGCCGAACCCGGACCGCTACGCCCGGCATGACCCGTTCAATCCGTGCAAGCCCGTCTACTCTCAGGCCTGCCACCAGTTCGTGCCGCTGAACTACTACGTGAACACCGACACCTACGTGGAGGACTGGGCAGGCGCACCGCCGAACCGGTAGCCCACAGCGCCGGCGCTCTGCCGCCGTTGGCGCGAAGTAGCCTGGCGCTCCCATGCGCCGGCTGGTCCTCCTCGCAAGCGCGATCGTCTTCGTCGACACGGCGTTCTACGCGGTCGTCGCGCCGCTGCTGCCGAGCTACGTCGAGCAGTTCGATCTCTCCAAGCTCGGGGCGGGTGTGCTCGTGGCGGCCAACCCGCTCGGAACGCTCGTCGGGGCCCTCCCGGCCGGGCTGCTGGCCTCCCGCTACGGCGCACGGCGGCTCGTCCTGGTCGGGCTCGGCCTGCTCGGGAGCTCCAGCGTGGTGTTCGGCTTCGCGGGGCACATCGCCCTGCTCGACGGCGCCCGCTTCGTCCAGGGCCTCGGCGGAGCGTGCTCCTGGGCCGGGGCGCTGACCTGGCTGCTCGGCCAGGCGCCGCCGGAGCGTCGTGGGGAGCTGCTCGGGACCGCGATCGGCGCCGGGATCGCAGGGGCGCTCGCGGGGCCGGCGATCGGTGGCCTGGCCGACGCGACCTCGTCCGAGCTCGTCTTCAGCTCGGTCCTCATCGTCACGGCCGGGCTCGCCGCCTGGGCGCTCACCACGCCTGAGCACCACACCCGGAACCCTCAGGGGATGGGGGAGGTCCTGCGTGCGCTGCGGCGGCCCGCGGTGGTCCGCGCCATGTGGCTGGTCACGCTGCCCGCGCTGGCCTTCGGGACCCTCTACGTGGTGGGGGCGCTCCGGCTCGACCACCTCGGTGCCGGAACGGCCGCCGTCGCCGCCACGTTCCTCGTCGCCGCGGGAGCGGAGTCGCTCGTCTCGCCGCTGGTCGGGCGACTCTCCGACCGGCGCGGGCGCCTCTACCCGGTCCGTCTCGGCCTGGGGGCGTCGGCCTGCGCCTTCGTGCTCGTCACGCTTCCCTCCGCACCGCTGCTCTTCGCCGCGGGCGTGGTCCTGCTGGGCGCCACGCTCGGCACCTTCTGGGCGCCGGCGATGGCGATGCTCGCCGACGCCGCCGAGGCCACCGGGCTCGACCAGGCCTACGCCTTCGCCCTGGTCAACCTCGCCTGGGCGGTCGGCCAGGTCGCGGGGTCGCTCTCGGGCGGCGCGCTCGCCGAGTCGACCAGCGACGCGGTTCCCTTCCTCGTCGTGGCGGCGGTCTGCGCTGTGACGTTCGCCGGCCTGGCTGCGCGACCGGTGGCGGTCGCCCCCGTGGCCGTCGCGAGCGGCGACGCGCCCACTTAGCCGCGAATCTGCGACCTCCGGGCCGGCACGCGCCCCTGGTAGGACATGAGCCCCGCCGATCAGGACCGCCTCGAGCAGCTTGCCGGGGTGCTCCGCGAGCAACTGGTCTGCGAGGTGGGGGAGGCCTCCTCGGGGCCCGTGCTCCCCGCGCAGGAGCGAATCGCCGCGTTCGTCGCCCGGGAGGCCGGCGTGCTCGCACCGGAGACCCGTACCGAGCTCACGCGGCTGATCGCGCAGCGCTCGTTCGGGTTCGGGCCGCTCGAGGTGCTGCTCGCCGACCCGACGGTCGACGAGGTGATGGTCAACGGCACCCGCCCGGTCTTCGTGGAGCGAGCGGGCCGCATCGAGGCCACGGACGTGGCCTTTGCCGATGAGGCCGAGTTGCGCCACACGATCGAACGGATCCTCGCCCCGCTCGGCCGGCGCGTCGACGAGGCCGAGCCGCTCTGCGACGCCCGGCTGCCCGACGGGTCCCGCGTGAACGTGGTGCTGCCCCCGCTGGCCGTCGACGGTCCGACGCTCACCATCCGGCGCTTCCGCCGCCGAGGCTTCACCGCGGCCGATCTCGTCAAGCACGAGACCTGGACCGCGCCGCTCCACGACGTGCTCCGGGCTGCGGTCGCCGCCCGTTGCAACGTCCTGGTGAGCGGCGGCACCGGCTCGGGCAAGACGACCACGCTGAACGCGCTCAGCTCGTTCGTCGGCGAGACCGAGCGGATCGTGACGATCGAGGACACCGCCGAGCTGCGCCTCCAGCAGCCCCACGTCGTGCGCCTGGAGGCTCGCCCGGCCTCGGTGGAGGGGCGGGGAGAGGTGACGATCCGTCGCTTGGTCCGCAATGCGCTCAGGATGCGGCCTGACCGGATCGTCGTGGGGGAGGTTCGCGGCGCCGAGGCGCTCGACATGCTCGGCGCGATGAGCTCCGGGCACGACGGGTCGCTCTGCACGGTCCACGCGGGCTCCCCGGAGGAGGCGCTGCGGCGGATCGAGACGCTCGCGCTGATGGCCGGGGTGGGGTTACCGCACAGCGCGATCCGCGAGCAGGTGGCCGGGGCGATCGATCTGGTGGTCCATCAGGCGCGAATGGGTGACGGGTCGCGGAAGGTCGTCCGGCTCTCCGAGGTGGTCCGGGTGGCCGGCGGGCCCGCCACCCGGGAGCTCTACGCGATCCGCGACGGCCGTCCGCGCTGGCGCGCTCCGCTCGGCTCGGACCTGGCCGCCCGGCTCCGGCTGACGGACCCGGCGCGGTGAGCACGGCGGCCCTCTTCGCCTTCGCCGCGGGAACCAGCGCCGTGGGGGCCGCGTGGGAGCTCGTCGCGCTGCTCCAGCAGGAGGCGCCGGTAGCCCGGGTGCGAGCCCTCGCCGCTCCGCTGCGGGCGGCGGGGACGGTGGGCCGG
>JACDAP010000291.1 GCA_013695395.1 Solirubrobacterales bacterium | reverse complement strand
GTCGCAGGCCACGATGATCTCGGCCGCGATCGTCTGCGCGCGGAGCGCCCGCACGGTCTCGCCGATCACGGTCTCCTCCGCGTAGGCGGCGACGATCACGCTCATCGGGCCGGGGTCCGCGCTGCGGAGCGTCTCCGCGCGCCCGCCACCCGCCGCGAGCGCAGCACGCAGGAAGAGGCTCCACCCGACGTGGGTCCAGGCGAGCAGGGCGAGGGCCACGATCGGCACGCCGAGAGGATCGCAGGCGCAGCGGGCCGTCAGGGGTTCGACGTTATCGGTCCCACCACTGGGGACATTTCGCGTCGAACCCCCGTGAGTCTGGGTTCCGGTGAAGTCGATCCAGGTTCGCGGTCGATTTCGCCGGAGCCCCGTTCGGAGACGCCGCGCCGCGCAGGCCCGCGATACTCCGACCCCGTGCTCGACGACCTCATCCCCCTCCCGGCCCGCAGCGCCAAGCCCCGCACCACGGGCCTGACCCACGTGCTCGACGGTGGCCTCGGCCCGGCGGAGGTCGAAAGCCTGATGGCCTCGGCGAGCTCGCACATCGATGTCGTCCGGCTCGGCTGGGGCTCGGCGCTCGTCACCGACGACCTCGCCGAGAAGCTCGCGATCTACGCTCGGCACGACGTCCCGGTCATGCTCGGCGGCACGCTCACCGAGCTCGCCTGGCGCCATGGTCGGCTCGACGCGCTCGCCGACTGGATCGAAAAGCTCGGGCTCGACCGCGTCGAGGTCTCGAGCGGCACCATCGCCATCCCGGCCGAGGAGAAGGCGCGCATCGTCGCCAAGCTCGCGGCGCGCTTCACCGTCTACGCGGAGGTCGGTGAGAAGGCGACCGATTCGATCATGGCCCCCTACGTGTGGGTCGAGGAGATCCGGGCGATGCTCGACGCCGGCGCAGAGCTCGTCGTCTGCGAGGGCCGGGCGGGCGGCACCGCGGGGCTCCACCGCACGACGACGGAGACCCGAACGGGCCTCGTCGAGGAGATCGCCCACGTCTTCGACACCGCACAGCTCGTCTTCGAGACCCCACGCGACGACCAGCAGACGTGGTTCATCCAGCGCTTCGGCGCCGACGTGAATCTCGGCAACGTCCCACCCCAGTCGGTCATCAGCCTGGCCAGCCTCCGCCTCGGCCTGCGCTCCGACACGCTGGAGCACTTCCATGGCTCGTGAGGACTTCCCCACCGCGGTCCTGCTCACGGGCGTCGGCAAGCGCCACGACATCGTGAGCGCCTTCGCCCGCCACGCGTTCACCATCGCGGCCGACCCGAACCCGCTCGCCCCCGCGCAGTACGCGGCGCACCTCCGGGTCGCGCCGCCGCGGATCGACGACCCCGGGTACATCCCGTTCCTGAGCGACCTCTGCGAGGAGCACGGCGTCGGCGCCGTGGTCCCGCTCACCGACCTCGACATCCACGTCCTGGCCGCCGCTCCGGAGCTGCCCGCCTTCGTCGCCCCGGAGGAGATCTGCGCGGCGATGTTCGACAAGTACCGCACGCACGAGACGCTGCTCGCGCTCGGGCTCCCGAGCCCGCCGACCGTACTGCCCGGGACCGAGCCCGAGTCCTACCCGGTGATCGTCAAGCCCCGCCAGGGTTCGGGCGCCCGCTCGATCCACTACGCCAAGGACGCCGCGCAGACCGCATTCTTCGTCGACTACGTGGACGAGCCCGTGATGATCCAGCGCGCGATGGGCGGCCACGAGTTCTCCATCGACTGCCTCTCCGACCTCGACGGCCGCTGCCTGAACGCGATCCCGCGCTCGATGCTCGAGTCCCGTGGCGGTGAGTCGATCAAGGGCCAGGTGCTCGCCGATCCGGAGCTCTCGGGGCTCGCGCGGCAGGTCTGTGAGGCGCTCGGGTTCCGCGGCCCGAGCACCATCCAGGTCTTCCGCGACCCCGAGATCGGGACCCGCATCACCGATGTGAACCCGCGCTTCGGCGGCGCCTTCCCCGCCCCGATGTACGCGGCGCTGCCCGGCCGCAGCTACCCGGAGCTGATCAGCCGGATGGCCGCCGGGGAGCGGATCGAGCCGCACGTCGGCGAGTATCGCCACGGCCACCACTTCACCCGGTACTACGAGCAGCTCGAGCTCGACGCGGAGCTTCGCCCGACGGGGCGGCGCATGCTCGGCTGAAACCGCGCTGGACGAACGTCCGTGCGCCAGTGTGATTCCGGCGAGCTTGGGTAGATGAGAGGTTCACCCCCAGAGGAGGAGACCCTCATGTACATCGGAATCGGCACCGCACTCGTCATCATCGTCATCCTGATCCTGGTCTTCCGTTAGACCAGCCGCCTGCGTGTCCGTCCCCCTGGGGCGGACACCGCTCAGGCGGTGCCGAGCACTGCGGCCAAGCGCTTCGGCGCCACACCCAGGCGCTCCGCACCGCTCGTGCCGTGCGGCGTCGTCATCGCGACCTCGAGCAGCTCGGCCTCGTCCCAGGTGACCGGCGTCGCGGACTTCATCAGCGCCTCGGTGAGCCGGAGCGCCCGCGAGGTCAGCCCGAGCGGCACGGGCACGAGCCGTCGCGGCCGTCCCGCCGCTCGCAGCACCGTGCGCGCCACCTCCGCGTAGGTGTGGACGTCCGGCCCGGCGAGCTCCACCCGCAGGTTCGGAGCCGCCGGATCGACCGGACGGTCGAGCGCGGCCTCGATGCATTCGGCCACGTCGTCGGCCCAGATCGGCTGGAACTGCGCGCGGCCCCGGCCCACCAGGGGCACCAGCGGCAGGAGCGAGAGGCGTGAGAGCAGCGTCATCAGCTCATCCCCCAGCGCGTAGATGAGCGACGACGCGAGGATGGTGTGGCGCAGTCCGCTCTCGGTCACGGCCTGCTCGGCGAGCGCCTTCGCGCGGAGGAACCGCGTGCGGTCGTGCGCCGTCGCGCCGAGCGCGCTCGTGAAGAGGAAGTGCTCGACGCCCGCGCGCTCGGCCGCCTGGACCAGGCGCCAGGTGGCGATCGCGTTCAGCTCCTCGATCGAGCCCTGCGGCTGATCGCGCGCGGAGGCGGCCAGGTGGACGACCGTGCTCACGCCGCGCAGCGCGTTGCGGAACGACGGCGGGTCGGCCAGGTCGCCGAGCGCGATCTGCACCCGGACCCGCTCGGGGCCGAGGCGCTTCGGGTCGCGGACCAGGCAGCGGACCGGGACCCGAGCCGCGGTCAGGCGGCGCAGCAGGGGCGCGCCGACGCGACCGGTGGCTCCGGTGAGCAAAATCAAAACCAGTGCCTCTGCTCAGCAAAGGGGTCGCCGTCGTTGTGGTACCCGTTCAGCTCCCAGAACCCCTGCTTCTCCTCGTCGAGAATCTCCAGGCGGCGCAGGAACTTGGCGCTCTTCCAGAAGTACCGCTTCGGGACGAGCAGGCGCAGGGGGGCGCCGTGGTCGGGCTCGAGCGGCTGGCCCTCATAGGTGTGCGCCAGCAGGACGTCGTCGTCGTAGAGCAGTTCGAGCGGCATGTTCGTCGTGTAGCCACCGTCGCTGTGCGCGAGGACGAACGTCCCCTCCGGCTTGACGCCCGCGCGCTCCAGGAGCCCTCGTGCCCGCACGCCGGTCCAGGTCGTGTCGAGCTTGCTCCAGCGCGTCACGCAGTGGATGTCAACCGTGGTCGTGACCTGCTCCATCGCCGTCAGCTCGTCCCAGCCGACCGCGAACGGACGCTCGACCTGCCCGTCGACCGAGAACGACCAGGAGGCGAGCTCCACGGGCGGGTTCCGGCCGTACGTCAGCACCGGGAACTTTGTGGTGAGGTACTGCCCGGGAGGGATCCGGGAAGGATCGATGCCAAGCTCCCGACCCTGTCGCCGGCCCCGCTCGGCGATGACCTTGGAGGTGATCTTCATCTCCTGACGTAGTATGACCAGCGTTCGCCCGCCCCAACGAACCATGAGGTACTGAAAAGCTATGGCCTACGTGATCGCCGAGCCGTGTGTCGGCACGAAGGACAACTCGTGTGTGGAGGTCTGTCCCGTCGACTGCATCCACCCGACGCCCGACGAGCCTGACTACGACAAGGTCACGATGCTCTACATCGATCCCGAGGAGTGCATCGACTGCGACGCCTGCGTCGAGGCCTGCCCCGTGGACGCCTGCTTCGCCGAGGACCAGCTCCCCGAGGAGTGGACCGGCTTCATCCAGCTCAACGCGGACTACTTCGCGCAGAACAAGTAGCTCCTGTCCTCAGCGCGCGGCGATCCCCGTCGCGCGCTCGAGGTCCGCGAAGTAGCCCGGGTAGGTCTTTGAGACGCAGCCGGGATCCTCGATCTCGATCCCCTCGGTGCGCAACGCGAGCAGCGCGAAGCTCATCGCCATCCGGTGGTCGTCGTAGGTGGCGATCCGCGCGGCGTGCGGCACACCGGGCCAGATCAGCAGGCCGTCGGCCTCCTCCTCCACGGTGATCCCGACCCGGCGCAGCTCACCGGCCACCGCGCCGACGCGGTCGGACTCCTTGCGGCGGATGAAGCCGATGCCGGTGATGCGCGTCGGCCCGTCGGCGAACGGGGCCACGACGGCAAGCGTCTGTGCCGTGTCAGAGAGATCGCGCAGGTCGACCTCGACGCCGCGCAGCGTCGCCGGCCCGCGCACCTCGGTCTCCCGCGCCCGGATCTCCACGGTGCAGCCCATCCGCTCGAGGACTCGCACGAACCCGAGATCTCCCTGGAGGCTTCCGAGGCCGAGCCCGGGGACGACGACCCTCCCGCCCGAGATCGCCGCGGCCGCGAAGAAGTACGAGGCGGCGGAGGCGTCGGGCTCGATCGCGTAGTCGGTGGCGGTGTACCCGCCGGGCGCGACCGACCAGCCGCCGGACCTCGGAGCGACCTGCGCGCCGAAGGCCTCCATGACCGCGACGGTCATCTCCAGGTAGGGGCGCGAGACGACCTCCCCCTCGAGCTCCAGGGCCAGCCCGTCCGCGAAGCAGGGCGCGCTCAGCAGCAGGC
>JACDAP010000286.1 GCA_013695395.1 Solirubrobacterales bacterium | reverse complement strand
CCGCCGCGCGGACCGCACCCGGCCCCGCCGCGTACCCCGGGATCTCGGCCGCACCGCAGAGCTCCGCGTCCGCGCGTCGCACCGGGCCCACGGTGCTCACACGGCGGCTCCCGCCGTGCGCCGCTCCCGCGCGGGGACCGCGGCGAGCCAGTCGCGGAGCTCGTCGACGCCCTCGCCCGTATAGGCGCTCGTGGTGATCACGTGGACGTCCGGATGGACCTGGTCGAGGTAGTAGCGGAACTTGTCGAGGTCGAAGCGGACGTGCTCGAGCAGGTCGATCTTGTTGACCACCACGAGTTCGCAGGCGCGGAACATCAGCGGGTACTTGAGCGGCTTGTCCTGCCCTTCGGCGACGCTCGCGACCATGATCCGCGCGTCCTCGCCGATCTTGAACTCGGCCGGGCAGACGAGGTTGCCGACGTTCTCGACGATCAGCAGGTCGAGCGCCTCCAGGTCGAGCGCGGGCAGCGCGGAGCGGACCATGTTCGCGTCGAGGTGGCACTCCCCGCCGAAGCCGCCGTCGGTGTTCAGCTGCACCACGGGGATGTGCAGGTGCGCGAGCCGGTCGGCGTCGAGCGAGCCCGCCACGTCGCCCTCGAGCACGCCGGCCCGGACGCCGTCCATGCCCGGTCCGAGGACCGCCTCGAGCAGCGTGGTCTTACCGGCCCCCGGGGCGCTCATGAGGTTGACCACCGCCACGTTGGCCCGGTCGAAGTCCGCGCGGTTGGCGTCGGCGATGGTGGTGTTGGCGTCCAGGGCGTCCTCGACGACCCGGACCTTCACGCGGTGCATGCGGCGTTCTCCTCGACCTCGATGGATTCGACTTCCAGCTCCTCGCCCGACAGGACCTCCACGTCGGACCCCGCGCAAGCCGGGCAGCGGAACGCCGCCTCGGTGACCTGCCAGGACTCCTCGCAGCCGCGGCAACGCAGCCACGCCTCCACGGCGACCTGCTCGAACGCCGCGCCCTCGCAGACCGTCTCCCGCGAGACGATCTCCAGGTAGAAGGCCAGGGAGTCGGGCACGACCTGGCGCAGGTGGCCGACCCGCAGCCTCACCGCACTCACGTGCCGCCCCTCGGCGGCACGCACCACGGTGTCGACGATCGCGCCCGCGACGGAGAGCTCGTGCATCAGGCTCTCGCCGCCGGACGCGGTCGCACGGTCACGTGAGCGCCTTGTCGCTGCGGAGCTCGGCGAGCTGCTCGCGGACGAGCGCGATGGCGGGCTCCACCGCGGCGGCGACCGCGTCGGTCATCGTCAGCCCGATCTCCTCGACCTCGCCGGGCTCGCAGCCGACGATCACGACCTTGCCGTGCCAACCGCCGACCGCCCGGACGAAGCGGAGCACCGTGGAGGCGTCCATCCCGTGCGGGTCGATCTTCTCGTTGTCCTCGATCGGGTCCTCGAGGTCGGCGGTGTCCGGCTCGATCACGTAGAGCGTCCCGGGCTCGCCGCCCTGGGGCGCCGCGTCGACGAGCACGAGCGCGTGGTAGCCGCGCATCACCTCGTAGGCGAGGTCGAGCCCGGAGGTCCCGGCGTCCATCAGGTTCACCCCGGAGGGCACGTCTCCGTCGAGCTCCAGCCGGCGGATCACCGCTCCGCCGAACCCGTCGTCGCGCAGCCAGGCGTTCCCGAGCCCGGCCACCAGGATCTGCTTCTCGAACTCCGGTGAGCTCATACGACTTCGACCTCCGTGGGCTTGAAGTAGTGGTACCGGCCGATGTCGCGCATGATGTCCTGGCCGGGATCGTCGTCGATCGTCACGCCGAGGTGGACGTTCTGCTCGAGGTCGACGTAGACGCGTTCGACCGTCGCGCGCCGTCCGTCGACGAGGTGGTCCTGCCCGCCGCGGCCGGGCGTGGGCCGCAGGACGACCGAGAGCCCCTTGGCGAAGAGCTGGCCATCGACGACCGCATGGTCCTCGCCGCCCTCCGGGTCCTGGCGCGGCGCCCCGAAGACCGCGGCGCGTTCGGCGTCGACCGGCAGCGGCGCGGTCTCCGGCTGCTCCGGGCCCTGCGGGATCGGTCCGGCGGAGGGCGGCGCCAGCCCGAGCGCGCTGAGCGCCGAGGGCTCCCCGTAGGTGGGGACCGAGCCGGTGAAGGGCAGCGCGCCGTAGGGGCCCGCGGTGTCGCTGGCCACCGAGCCTGCGGGCCCGACCGTGATCCGGCCGTGCAGCCGCACGATGTCCTCCGGCGCGGAGCGGATCGCCTTGTCGAGCATCGCCCGCACCGCCGGATCCTGCTCCGCCATCTCCTCGACCTCCCCGTCGGAGAGCGCGAGCAGGTGGAGTCGCAGCGCCTCCTCGATCTCGGTCGCGTCGAAGAGGTCGCCGCTCGACTCCGGCGCGAGCTGCGGGTGGTCGGGCAGCATGATCGCCGCGCCGAGCATCGCGGTGTCGTCGTCGGCCGCGAGCACCGGGTAGGTGTTCACCTGCGCGGAGGTCATGACCGCCGCGGCGTGCTCGGGCTCCGGGGAGGCGGGAGAGGCGAAGCGCGCGCCGCCGGAGAGCCGGGCGACGACGTGGGTGGACATGAGCGAGGAGCGCAGACCGTCCTGCCGGGTGAGCCCGGGCCCGACATCGGTGTGGTTCTCGATTCCGATCCGCACGCGCACGGCGCCCGCGTAGGGCAGCGGCTCGGCGGCCATCCAGACCCGGCCGAGCACGGTGGTGAAGCGGAACGGCGCGGCGACCTCCTCGGCCAGCAGCGCCCCCAGCGACGTCTCGGGCAGCTCGATCCGCCGCTCGACGCCCTCGTGCCGCTCGCCCGCCGGCTCGAGGAAGACGATCGACGCGCGCAGGAGCGCCTCCAGGTTCTCGCCGACGACGACGCAGACCATCGTCAGCCGGTCGTGCGTCGCGGGCCCCTCCGCGGCGTAGACGGGCGGGTAGACGATCCCGAACGGCGTCGGCGTCGCGTTCTTCGTCGCTCCCGGCGTGTAGGGGTAGAGCGCGTAGCCCTCCATCAGGAGCGTCTGCAGCAGCTCCTCGAGGTCGGTCGAGTCAGCCACGGTGGCCCTCCATGAGCGCGCGGACGGTGTCGTCGAAGGCGTGGTCGCCGCGCCCGGCCTTCACCGCGGCGAGCGCGACGAGCGTCTCGTCGTCGAGGCGCACCCAGCCGCCCTGCGGGTAGTGGGCGCGGATCGCCTTGTGCCACGCGGCGACCGGCATCTTCCACGCCGCGATGCAGCTCCACGGCACCCGCTCGACGCGCAGATGGTCCTGCTCGTTGCGGTACAGGACCGTGCCGCTGAAGACGAAGGAGAGGGGCACGTGGCCGTCCTGGATGGCGTAGAAGTACTTCGTCGCGGCGAGCTCCATGTCGAAGCTCAGCGGCACGTCGAGCTCGAAGGAGGTCGCGCCGACGAAGCTCGGCGTGAGCAGCTCGACCTTCGTCCAGTGGAAGGCGTGGGTCGTGGAGGCCCAGCGCTCCTCCGGGCCGAAGAGCTCGACGAGCTTCTCGTGCGTGCCCGCTGCGTAGGCGCGCTTGGCCGGTTCGATCCGGATCTCGCTCGTCAGCGCGACCGTGTGCACGTCGCGGCCCTGCGGGTCGGAGACGTGGAGGGAGAAGCGCAGCGCGGGCGTCGCCGACCAGGGCAGGGGCTCGACGCCCAGCACCGTGAAGACCGGATCTTCGGCGTGGACGGGCTCGACGGGCTGCCCGGCGGCGCCACCCATCACGACCTGGAGCGGCGGGCTCAACCGATCGCCCTTGCGCGCAGGCGCGTGAAGAAATCGCCGACCGCGGCTTCGAGCTCGTTGCCACCGGAGATGCCCTCCCAGCTCGCCTTGACCATCCCGACCAGGCGGTAGCACTCGTCGATCGGTACGATCACCACCTGGGTGGGCGAGGCCATGCGGTTGATGATCAGCCCCTCGGCGTCGGGCTCCAGCCGGTCGAGGATCGGGTTGGCCGCGCGCAACTCGTCCCAGGCGGAGAGGTCGAGCTCCGACTCGGTCGCGCCGGCGGGGGACGGGTAGAGCGCGTGGACACCGCCGCTCGCACCGCTTCGCATGAGGAAGGCGAGGCCGATCGGCATCTGCAGGCTCGACCAGACGTCCTCGGAGAGCACGAAGTCCTCGAGCCACAGCGTCCGGTCGCCGGCGGGCCGGTACTCCGCATCGCCGGAGCGCAGCGACCAGCAGGTCTGGCAGACGCAGACGATGCGTCGCTCGTCGAGCTGGAGCAGGTGCGCGTGGTCCTCGGCCAGGCCGACCGGGCAGAGCTCGCAGGTCGGCCCGCTCGCCGCCTTCGGCTCCGGCGGTGCGGGCGGCGGGGCGGCGGCCCAGGCAGCCATGCGGCCGAGGCGGAAGCCGGGTGTGCGCACGGGCGCGCTCATGCGGCGAGGGCGACCTTGACCGAGCCGCCGCGACGCAGCAGCGGGATCGGCTCGAGCTGCAGGAGCTTCTCGTCGCTCTCGCGGCAGCGCCCGGCGCGGGGAAGGTC
>JACDAP010000255.1 GCA_013695395.1 Solirubrobacterales bacterium | reverse complement strand
GTTCAGGCCGCCGCGACGGTGTCCGGCGCGGCCGGCGTGTCGTCCGCCGGCTCGGGCCGCTTCGCCCGCGTCGCCTCCAGCCGCAGCCGGACCGCGTAGCTGATCGCGGAGACCCCGAAGACCACCGCGACGATCAGCAGCCAGCGGCTGAAGTAGTCCGCGTACTCGTCACCGGAAAGCCGCACGTAGTTCGGCTCCGACTTCCCGATGATGAGCGGGAAGAGCACGAGGAACATGACCCCGCTGATCGCGACCGGGAAGCGGATGTGATTGATCGCGCGGACGTTTCGCAGCGAGTGATCCTGGATCCCGAGCCGGGCGATCAGGTCGAGGATCAGGTAGATCGGCACGAAGATGATGTCGTGCAGCAGGGCGCCGGCCAGGAACCAGATGAGGAGGCTCAGGTTGTCGGTGCTCGTGACCTCGATGATCTGCAGATAGGCGTAGATCGCGATCGCGAAGGCGATGATCTGCCCGAGCAGGTGCAGCGGCGAGGCGCCGTAGACCTTCTTCCAGGCGGAGATCATGCGTTCACCAGCTTCAGCTCGGTGACCCATTTGGTGTTGTGCACCCCGGGGTTGGCCGGGACGATGACGCGCATCGGGAAGCCGTGGTCCAGCGAGAGGTCCTCTCCCCCCACCTTCAGCGCCAGCAGCGATTTCGAGTTCATGACCTGGTCGCGCGAGAGGGTCGTCTGCCGGAAAGCGCCCGCCTCCTGCAGCGAGATCACCTGGAGCGCCTGGTCATCGCGCATGCCGAGCCGTTCGGCGAGGTCCATGAGCCGCACGCCGGTCCACGTCTGCATGCTCGACCAGCCTTCGACGCAGGCGATCGGCAGTGTCTCGGTGTGCTGCTCCATCGCGGCGACCTGCGCGTAGGTCAGCTCCGAGCCGCTCGCCCCGTTGAGCGTGAGCCGGAAGCCCGGCCCGACCATCTCCTCGCTGATCTTCGCGAGGCTCGCGGTCTTGTTGACCGGGAAGCCCTGGGTGCCGGAGGTGCCGCGACCCCGCGGCGCCAGCAGGGCGACCGAGCGCAGCGGCCCGCCGATCGACTGGCCGGCGAAGACGACGAACAGGCCGAGCGAGCTCGCCCCGGTGAGCGCGAGGACGCCGCGTCGCGAGATCGTCGCGGCCTCGGCCACCTCGGGGGCGAGGCCGCCCGGCACGTACGGCTCAGGCTCGGTGTGGGCGACGTCGTCCATCAGCGGCTTGAGGACGCCGCGCTCGCGGTAGGCCTTGCGGATGGTCGGCAGCTTGGTGCCGACGTGCAGGAAGAGCGCACCAAGGAAGACGAAGGAACCGTAGTAGTGAGCCACCACGAAGTTGAAGCTCCACGGGTAGAAGACCTGCTGGTTGAGCAGCCCGGTCGCCCACATGAAGCCCGCGCCGCCGACGAGCAGCAGGATCGAGATGCGCTCGAGTGCGTGCGCGGGGCTCTTGATCGGCGGCCACTTGAAGAGCATCGGGAAGACCGACCAGAGCTTCGCGAGGATCATCGGCACCACGACGATCCCGACGATGATGTGGCTGCCCTGATTGAGCGCGAAGAGCCAGGTAGGGCTCGTGGGCCAGTCGAAGAGCAGCAGGTCGAGGTCCCCGCCCTTCGGCACCACCGCGTTCATGCCGAGGTTCGGGTTGTAGGCCGCGTGGCTCATGAAGCCGGTGAAGCCGACGATGAGGATCAACGGGAACATGAACGAGCCGATGAAGCTCGTCAGCCACGGCCCGCGGAGCGGGCTCTGCCAGAAGGACTCCTCGGAGGGGCCGGGCGGCGGGTTCTTCGGGAAGAGCCCCATCACGCGGCCCCGAGCGAAGCGAACCAGCGGCCCTCGTCGTCCCAGGACTCGATCACGCGCAGGCCGGCGTCCGCGGCGGGCAGGAAGAGCGCGTCGGCCCCGACGCGCGCCCAGTCGAACCAATGGCTCTGGCGTCGTTCGTCCTCGAGGCGCATGCGGACCACCTCCAGGCCGACGCCCGGGGGATCGGTCTCCACGAGGATCCGCCCACCGGGAGCCAGCAGGCTCCCGATCCGGCGCAGGAGCGCATCTGGCGCCCCGCCGATGCCGATGTTCCCGTCCAGCAGGAGCGCGGTGCGCCACTCGCCGGAGCCGGGAATCTGGTCGAAGATCGAGGCCTCGAGCACCGTGGCACCGCGGGCCCGGGCAAGATGGAGCGCCGCAGGGGAGACGTCGACGCCGACGGCCAGCACGCCGCGCAGGGCCAGGGCGTGCACGTGGCGGCCCGGACCGCAGCCGACGTCGAGGACCGGGCCGTGGGCGCGCTCGACGAGACGCTCGTCGGCCCCGTCGGCGTCGCGGAGCCACACTTCGAGCGGGAGCACGCGCAGCGTGCCGTCGCTCTCGCGGGCCTGCAGCTTCGATCGGCCGGCGAGCGCGCTGGCGTACAGGTCACCGGGATTCACAGTCATCAGCTTAGGTGCCCTTCTCCAGTGCAGCCGGTTACGAACCGCTTACCGCACCGGGGAAAAGCGGACTGCGGGGGCAGCGGCGTGGCAGCATGCCGGGCATGGGATCCGACGGGCACACACGGGGATCGGTGCTCGTGGTCGACGACGAGCCCACGATCTCGGAGATCGTCTCGCGCTACCTGGAGCGCGCCGGGTACGACACGCGGACCGCTTCCGACGGCGCGGGCGCGCTCGAGGCCTGCGCCGCCGCCCGCCCCGACCTGATCGTGCTCGACCTGATGATGCCCGGCATCGACGGCCTCGAAGTGCTGCGCCGGGTCCGCGAACAGCGCGCCACCCGCACCGCGGTGATCCTCCTGACCGCCAAGGGCGAGGAGTCCGACCGCATCATCGGGTTGCGCCTCGGTGCCGACGACTACGTGGTCAAGCCGTTCAGCCCGGCCGAGCTCGTGGCGCGCGTCGACGCCGTCCTGCGCCGCATCGACACCGTTCCGGTGGTGGCCGAGGCGCTGCGCTTCGACGGCCTGGAGATCGATCCCGGCTCGCGTCGGGTCCACGTCGACGGCGAGGAGATCCTGCTCACCCAGCGCGAGTTCGACCTGCTCGCGTTCCTGGCCGCCCACCCCGGGCAGGCGTTCTCACGGGAGCAGCTGATGGACCACGTCTGGCAGTTCTCCTTCTACTCGGACACCTCCACGGTCACCGTCCACATCCGCCGCCTCCGCGCGAAGCTCGAGCGTGACGACACGCAGCCGCAGTGGATCCAGACCGTGTGGGGAGTCGGCTACCGATTCTCGGCATGAGCGCCCTGCCCACCCGGCGCCCGCTCGGCCTTCCTGGCTGGGGCGGCGGCGTTGCGCTCGCCCTGCTCCTGGCGGCCGCCGCCTCGGCCGTGGTGGCGCTGCTCTACGACACGGCAGGAGCGTGGGCGACCGCCCAGATCCTCGTGCCGCTCGGGCTGACGACCGTCCTCGTCACCCAGCTGCTGGTGCACCGCCGCTTGCAGCTCGGCGGGCTCCGGCGCCAGGCCGCGCTGCTCGGCGTCCTGGTCGCCGGCCAGCTCGCCGTCGGCGTGGCGCTCTTCGTCTCGCTGATGTTCCTCTCCACCCACGATGCGATCTTCACCGCGCTGATCGCGGGTTACGCGAGCGCCCTGGGCCTGTGGTCGGCACGCCGTCTCGGCCGCGAGGCGATGGCCGACGTCGACGCGATCCGGGGCACGCTCGACGCCGTCGGCAAGGGCCGGCGCGACGTCCGCACCGGGGTCGCGGGCGACAATGAGATCGCCCGGCTGGCCGGGGAGGTCGACGCGATGGTGAGCATGCTCGACAACGTGGAGCGCGCTCGCCACACGCTGATCGCGGGGGTCTCGCACGACCTGCGCACGCCGATCACGGCGCTGCGCCTGCTGGCCGAGGCGATCGACGACGACATCGCCGACGTGGAGACCCGCCGACGCTACGCCGCCCGGATGGGCACCCACGTGCGTGCGCTCGGTGCGCTGATCGACGACCTGTTCGAGCTGACCCGCCTGGAGCGGGCCGACCTCGCGATGACGATGGAGCAGATCGACCTGGCCGAGCTCGTGGAGGAGACGGTCGCCGCGATGCAGCCGGCCGCCGAGGAGCGGATGGTGCTCGTCAGCGCGCTCCGGGCCGAGCGCGGCGACTTCGCCCGCGCCAACCCGGAGAAGCTCCAGCGGGTGCTCTTCAATCTGATCCAGAACGCGATCCGCCACACGCCGCCCGACGGCACCGTGACGGTCCGGACCGTGCGGGTGGACGGCGGCTTCGAGGTCGAGGTCGCCGACACCGGCGTCGGTATCCCGGAGGAGCAGCGCGACCAGATCTTCCAGCCGTTCTTCCGCGGCGACAGCTCCCGCACGCAGGACGGCGCGGGCCTCGGGCTCGCGATCTCCCGGGCGATCGTCGAGGCGCACGGCGGCCGCATCTGGCTGGCGCCCTCGGAGGCGGGCGCCCGCGTGCGATTCCTCCTGCCGAGCGGCTGAGCCGCCCACGGACGGACGGTCGCGGTGGTCGGCGGGCCAGCGACGGCGCCGAAGTCGCCGGCCCCCGCGAGAAGGCGAAGGTGGGGTCCATGTCCCCGGATCCGCCTTCTCGCGGCATCGCGGCGACCGCCAGGGGGCTCGAGAAGGCGGAAGCGGGGTCCTCACCCCCGGATCCGCCTTCTCGCTGTCAGCAGGTCCTGCTCAGAGCCCGAGGATCCCCAGGCCGAGTGGGCCGCTCGTGTCTTTCGCCGGGTCGTACCGGTCGTACTGCTCGGTCTCGGGGTTGTGGGTCCCGCACTCTCCTCGCAGCAACCCCGAACACCCCGAACACTGTTCACCCGCGAGCCGAGAACCGTTCCGGAGGCGCGCCACGCGGCCGACCAGAGGGCCAGTCCGACCCCGCCCGGGAACGACGACGGGCGCCCCGCAGGACGCCCGTCGGCACAGCACAGCTATGACGCTCCCGCGTTACGCGGCGATCTCGCGGAGCGCCTGCAGCGCGGCGACCCCGGAGAGCTTCGCCAGCGCGCGCTCCTCCAGCGAGGCGACCTCGCGGGTGGAGCAGCCGAGCTCGCGGGCGGCCTGGGCCGCGGTGCGCGGCACGTCGCCGTCGGTCCCGAAGCGCAGGTGCACGACCTTGCGCTCGGGCTCGGGCAGCTCGGCGATCGCGCGGCTGACCTCGCCGGCCATGATCGACTGCTCGACCTCTTCGTCGACCGCGGGGCCGTCGTGCGGCACGAAGTGCCCGAGCTCGCCGCCGTCGTCGTCGCCCACGGGCGAGTTGAGGGAGGCGGGCGTGACGTCGACGGCCTTGACCGCCTCGACCTCTTCGAGCGTGAGCCCGGTCGCCTCGGCGATCTCGATCAGGGTCGGCTCGCGCTCGAGGGTCACCGACAGCTCGCTCGTGGCACGGCCGACCTTGCGGGCGCGCTGAGCCACGTTCGCCGGGAGGCGCACGTTGCGGGCGGTGTTGTCGAGGCCGCGCTGGATCGACTGGCGGATCCAGAGCGTCGCGTAGGTCGAGAAGCGGAAGCCCTTGCGGTAGTCGAACTTCTCCGCAGCGCGGATCAGCCCGACCATGCCCTCCTGGACCAGGTCGGTCAGCGAGAGACCCAGACCGACGTAGCGGCGGGCGATCGAGACGACCAGGCGGAGGTTGGAGTTGATCAGCATCTCCTTGGCCGCGAGGTCACCTCGCTCGATGCGCTTGGCGAGGTCGAGCTCCTGCGCGGGCTTGAGCAGGGCGTAGCGACCCGCGTCGCGGAGGAGGAGGTCGATCGAGTCGTGAGAGATCTCGGTCTCGTACGGGTGAATGACGGTGCGGGGCAAGGTTCTCCTAAGGTGGTGCAATACCTACTGAGGGACTCGGAATTCTAGCTGACGATCGTTGATCGCGCAACCGTCTAGACATACCCCAGACCGTCGCGCGGGCAACACCAGTGATGCGGAGCAGTCGGCCAATCCGATCACCAGCTGACGCGACCCGGGCGGAGCGCGCGTCATGGCGGCCGCTCATCGTAGCTGATGGCGGCGCGCCTGCCAACCCGCCCGATCGGGCGATGGCACCCCCTCCGGTCGTACGAGGAGGCGGCGGGACGTTCTGAACCGAGCACATGCCCGGGAATTTGTCCCGCTGCGGGGACGTCCCCGCGTGCGGTGATAGCGCATAGTAGCTCCATGCCGTCTCCTCCCCCGACGCACGGGCACGTGCCGCCGCGTCGGCGCGTCGCCGGCACGCCACGCGAACCCTGCCGCCTGAGCCGGCTCACCGACCACGCGGGCTCCGGCGCCTCCCCGGATCCGTCGATCACCCGTGCGCGCGCACGGCCACCGAGAGGGCGAAGCGTTGCGCCGGATCGTCGAGCGCCTCCGGGCCGAAGAGCTCGCGCAGCCCTGCCAGCCGGTAGCGGACGGTCTGTGGATGCACGCCGAGCACGCCGCCGATCCGCTGGATCTGCCCCGGCTGGTCGAGCCAGGCGCGAAGTGTCGCGAGGCTGCGCTTCCGCGCTCCCGGCCCGAGCGTTTCCAGGGGCGCGAGCAGCTGGCCGGCGAGCTCCCGCACCTCGGGCGCGCCGGCGCCGTGCAGCACGAGCGCGAGCAGGTGCTCGTCGGCCACCAGCAGTCCGCTCGCCGGCAGGTGGCCGTCGTTCCGGACCCCGGAGGCCACGCGGGCTCGCCGGAGGCTCTCCACGCTCGCCGCCAGCGGCACCGTCGGGCCGAGGACGGCGGGCTGCGCGTCGATCCCCGCGGCCAGCTGCGCCCGGCGCCCCGGGGCGTCGGGATCAGGGACCCAGGCCGTGATCTCGGCCTCCTCGCCCACCGCGAGGACGTGTCCCCCCAGGCGCGAGGCGAGGCGGACGGGATCGGCCTCCCCGGAGACGACGAGCGCGGCGATCCGCGTCGGCAGCTCCCATGCCGCCCCGGCCGCGAGCGCTTCGATCTCGTCGGCCGTGCTGGACGGGTCGGCCAGCGCCCGGGCGAGCGCGCGACGGCGCCGGGCCCGCTCGCCCGCCGCCCGTGACTGGGCCTCCACGTAGGCCGCGGCGGACTCGGCGGAGATCGCGTCGATGTAGGTGAAGATCGCCCC
>JACDAP010000229.1 GCA_013695395.1 Solirubrobacterales bacterium | reverse complement strand
CTCGTAGGGTGGCGAGGGACACCTCGGTCACGAGGACACCGACGCGATCACGACCGGAAGCCTAGCCGTGCTTGAGGAGCCCGCGCGTCATCGATCCGAGGACGGCCGAGCCGAGCAGCCCCCGACGACGGTCGCCCGACCACGATGAGGTCCGCCTGCCGCTCCTCGGCCAGAGCACCCGGCCTGTCGTGCGGCCCGAGGCGCGCGAGGCGGCGACCGCCCCGTCGACCACGTCCCGCGACGCGAAGCCCAGCTCGACGATGACGTCGCCATGAAGCGCGAGGAGAAGCGGCGCTGGGTGGGCGCGGTGATGCCCGGCAGGCGAGTGGGGACGGGGCGACGGTGCTCATGCCGGGGGCATCGGCCGGCGGCCGCCGAACTGCAGCCCCGTGGCCGAGGGTCAAATCGTCGGCGGCCTCAGGGCATGAGGCGCGCCGCGAAGAGCGGCGCGGGCACCTCGGGGTCGTCCGCGTCGGAGACCAGCAGGAGGTCGATGCAGCCGAGCGTCGCGTTGTAGAGCGCGTCGATCCCTTCGAGCTTGATGCGGTCGCGGCTGTCCTGTCGTGACTGTCGAAGCTCGCCGCGGCGGGTCACCATCGGCCATACGCTGTGACAGCGCGTGAGACACCCGTGACATCGGCCCGCGTGATGGACCTGCTGTGCAAGTCGCGTCGTGTGGTGTACCGGCATGAGAATCCACTCGTGGAGCCTCCGTTCGCGAACGGATCCGGCTTGGTGAGCAGCTCGGACTTGACAGCGCCCCTGAGAGGACTACCGTGTGCGGTGGAGGGCATTGACGGCGAGACCATTTTGGTAGCGCCAGCTGACTTCCGAGTTCTCGCCCATTGCGACTCGGAGGTCCGACGTGCCCCCAGCAACACTTCTCACCCGCCCAGCACCGACACGACCGTCGCCGCCTGCGGTTCCGGTTCCATTCTCGTGCGAGTGGACCGACGGCGGGGCCGGTGCGGCGTGGGTCAAGCCCAGCGGCGAGCTCGACCTCTTCACCGCACCGCAGCTCGACGCGGCTCTACGGGCAGCTCAGGCCGCGGCGCCGCGAGTGGTGCTCGATCTCCGCGGCGTGGAGTTCTTCGACAGCGCGGCCTTCCACGTGATCGTCGAGGCGAGCATCCGTGCCCGAGAATCCGCCGGGTGTCTTGTCGGCGTCCGCGGCCCCGAGCAGGTCCAACGCGCGCTCTCACTCATCGGCATCCCTGAGTCGGTGGAGATCGTGGCTCTCCATCCCACCCACCCGCCGGTTCAAGCACTGCTGGAGCTGGCGCGTACCGAGGCGACGGTATGAGAAGGGGACGGACGTTGCCGCGTACGGCGATGAACGCGGTCAGGGTGCTCACCGCGTCATGCCGGGTCTGCCAGGCACGGATCGCTCCGTGGGACGATGTCGCCGCCTACGCCGGCAGCGCGGCCCACCGGCGCTGTGTCGCCTACATCCCCCGACACTGAACGCGCCGACTGCTACGAACACCGGGAGACGCAACGGTGCGCGATGCGGACAGGCCGGGCCCTTTCCCGGAGCGGGCCGAGTCACCTCACCGGGACGCGTGCGAGGGCACTGGGCTGCCCGCGAGCGCCGGCGGCACGAGCGTCTGGCCGTCGGCGAGGATCGCCTCGACCGCCTCGGCCGGCTGGGGGCGGGCCCACAGGTAGCCCTGTCCGAGCTCGCAGCCGAGCTCGCGGAGCGCGGCTGCGTGCTCCGGGCGCTCGACGCCCTCGGCGATGACGCTGAGCTCGAGGTTGCGGGCGAGCGCCATGATCGTGCGGACGATCTCGGCGCTCCCGGCGTTCTCGAGCATCGGGCCGATGAACGACCGGTCGATCTTCAGCGTCTCGCCGGGGAAGTGGTGAAGGAACGTGAGCGAGGAGTACCCGGTGCCGAAGTCGTCGACGTGGGGACGGACGCCGATCGCACCGAGCTCGCGCAGCACGCCGCGCATGCGTTCGGGGTCCCACATGATCGTGCTCTCGGTAACCTCGACCCGCAGGTTCTCGGCGGGCAGGCCGAACGCCGCGAGCGTCCCGACGACATCGGAGACGAGTTCGCGGTCGGCGAGTTGCCGGCAGGAGACGTTGACGCTCATCGTCACGTCGTCGTCGACGAGGCCGCCGGAGCGCCACGCCGCGAGCTGGGCGCACGCGCGGCGCAGGACGAGCCGCCCGAGATCGCCGATCATGCCGGTGTCCTCGGCGACCGGAATGAACTCGTCCGGGCCGAAGCCGGGGGCGTCGTTCGGCCAGCGCACGAGCGCCTCGAAGCCGACGAAGCGGTTCGTCGCGAGGCGGACGATCGGCTGGTAGAAGACCCGCAGCGTCTCCTCGGCGATCGCGCCCCGCAGCTCGGTCTCGAGCTGCAGCTGCGTGAGCGCGCGGTGGTGCATCCCCGGCGTGAACACCTCGACGCGGCCCACACCCTGCCGCTTGGCCTCGTACATCGCGATGTCGGCGTCGCGCATCATCTCCGCCGGGGCGCTCGTGCCCTCGCTGAGGGAGATGCCGATGCTCGCGGTCACCGTGATCTCGCGGCCCTCCAGGACGAACGAGCGGCTGAGGATCTCCTGGATGCGCTCCGCGGTCTGCATCGCGTCCTGCGCCGAGCCGATCCCGTCGAGGAGGAGCGTGAACTCGTCGCCGCCGAGGCGCGCGACGGTGTCCCCCGGGCGGAGGTTGTCCGCCAGCCGCCGACCGAGCGCGACGAGCAGCTGATCGCCGATGAGGTGGGTGAACCCGTCGTTGACGATCTTGAACCGGTCGACGTCGAGGAAGAGCACCGCGCATGCGTGGTCGGCCTGTCGCTCGGCGCGCCGGAGGGAGAGCGCGAGGCGGTCGCGGAAGAGCGCGCGGTTCGGAAGCCCGGT
>JACDAP010000214.1 GCA_013695395.1 Solirubrobacterales bacterium | reverse complement strand
GAGCGTCCTCCAACCTCGCCGTGGGCTGCTCGTTGACACCGCGCGGCCTGGTCGTGCCGGAGCGTCCTCCAACCTCGCCGTGGGCTGCTCGTTGACGTCTCCACGCCCGCGTGGGACACCTGACACCATGACTGAACACCCTGGCGTGGCGATACTCGGCGGCTCCGGCGGACTGGGCTCGGCGATCAGCCGAAGAATCGGTCGCCGGGCCCCGGTGACCATCGGCTACCTGCAGGGACGGGAGACGGCCGAGGCGCTGGCGGCCGAGATCACGGAAGCCGGCGGCTCGGCGACGGCCGCCGCCGTCGATATGACCGACGCGAGCTCTGTCGAAGCGTTTCTCGCCGGAGCGACTGCCGAGTGGGGTGACCTGGAGGCCATCGTCTCGGCCACGGGACCACAGATCCCGCTGTGTGCGCTCGAGGACGTGACCGACGCGGACTTCACGCGGATCTTCGAAACGGACGTTCACGGGTCGTTCAACGTCCTTCGCGCCGGCGCTGCTGCCCTCAAACGGCGAGGCGGTGGCAGCATCGTGCTCTTCGTGACCACCGCCGTGCTGCGCACGCTCGAGAACGACGGAATGTCCGGGGTTCCGAAGACCGCCGTCGCCGGCCTCCTACGCCAGAGCGCCCGCGAGTGCGGCCCCGCCAACGTGCGTTGCAATGGCATCGCCCCCGGCGTGATCGACGCGGGCATCGTCCTCACCGCGTTCGAGGTCGACGAGGTGGCCAAGGCCGTCATCACGAGCTGCATGGACCAGACGCCGCTCGGACGGATGGGCAAGCCGGAGGAGGTTGCGGCGCTCGCCGACTTCCTCACCTCGCCCGAAGCCGCCTACATCAGCGGCCAGATCGTCGCCATCGACGGCGGCTACAGCGCCTGAGGCGGCCGCGGCGGGCCCGACGCGGCCGCAGCAGCAGCGGATGAGCCGAACGCACGACGGCCCTGCGGAACGCACGACGGCCCTGCGGAGAAGCGCGGGGCCGTCGAACGTCCTTCCTTCTGGAGCGGGCCGAGAGAGGAGGGGCCCGCTCCGTTCGTGGCCGCCGTTTCAGGCAGCCGCTCCGACCTTCGCGTCGGCTCCGAGCTTCTGTAGCTCGGGCACGACCTTCTCGGCGATCAGCTCCAGGCTCGAGTTGACCAGGTCGAAGGGCATTCCGGCGTAGGAGATGGCCATGGCAGGCCGCAGCTCGCCGGTCATCTCGACGCGCTTGCGCCAGATGTCGATGATCTGCTCGGGGGTCCCCCAGGCCTGCGACTGCACGAAGCCCTCGGCGGCGGCGTCGAGCCCCGCCTCCTTGATGGCGTCGGCGCCGGCCTGGTAGGCCTGGTATCCCTTGGTCTCGCCCCAGTGCGAGCCGTCGAAGTCGTAGTGCTTGATCACGCTCAGGAAGTAATTGGACAGGTACTCCCGCGCGACCTTCTCTGCGACCTCGGGATCCTCGTGGCAGAACGTGAAGTCCGAGAACACCGGAGCTCCGGGATCCTTGCCCGGGTGGACTTCCTTGAAGCGGGCACGCCACGCTTCCACCGCCTCGTGGTGCTGCTCCCAGGGCAGCTGCACGAAGGACATCATCGTGCCGCCCAGCTCCGCGGCCGCCATGGCCGACGGGGGCGTCATGGCCACCGAGAAGAAGCCGCGCTCGCGGAAGCCACGCTCGGGCGCGGGATGGATCTCCACGCGCGCCTGCTTGAAGAACTCCGTGTCGTACTCGGCGATGCCGGTGTCGAGGATGTCGAGGATGATCTCGGCCGACTGGTCGAAGCGCTGGCGCGACTCGTTCATGTCGACACCGAACGCCTCGTACTCCTGGCGGGCTAGGCCCCGACCGAAGCCGAGGTACATGCGGCCCTCGAGCAGGATGTCGAGCATCGCGATCTTCTCCGCCACCCGGGTGGGGTTCGGCCACCAAGGCAGGATGATTGCGCCGGTACCGAGCTTGATGCGGTTGGTCTTACCGGCGACGTAGGCCAGCCACTGCTGGTTGTCGGGCATCATCGAGTAGTTCGGATCGAAGTGATGCTCGGGGGCGAGGATGAAGTCCATTCCGACCTCTTCGGCCTTGATCGCGACCTGCGTCTCCTGCCGGAACATGTCGGCGTCCGACATGCCCTCGTGGGTGTTCTGGAAGATGAACTGGAGACCGACTTCCATGGTGTACGTCCTTTCGCCTTGTGCGGCACGTGGTCAGGGGGTGACGACTGCCGTGGGTTGGCCGACGCACCTGCTGAGACCGAACGTACCCCCGCCTGCCGTTACCGTCCGGCGAGTCCCGACCGACCGTTGTAGAGGTCCACGAACGCTCGCGTGACACGTCGTCAAAGCGCCGGTACGTTCGCTCCATGGCTGACCACGTGTACTCCGTAAGCGAGATCGTCGGGACCTCGCAGACCTCCACCGACGCCGCCGTCGTCAACGCGCTGGACCGGGCCCGGAGGACCCTGCGCAACATGGACTGGTTCGAGGTCGTGGGCACCCGTGGGCACCTTGCCGACGACGGGTCGCTCGACCACTTCCAGGTCACGGTGAAGGTCGGCTTCCGCATGGAGGACTGAGCTCATCACCGCCGAGCGCTCTGGCCCGCTACTCGGCGTGCGCGTGGTGGAGATCGGGAGCATCGGGCCCGGCCCGTTCGCCGCGATGATG
>JACDAP010000213.1 GCA_013695395.1 Solirubrobacterales bacterium | reverse complement strand
GCTCAAGCCGCCGCGCAGGCCTCCTCCGAGCTCGAGCGCCTGACCCGCGCCGCCGCGTCCGAACCGGCGCCCGGCCAGGACCGGCTCGTCTGATGCGGGGCCCCACGGCATCCGGGGAGGCGCGCGGCTGATGGCCTATCCCGACGGGCTGCGCGTCACCGTCGACGCCTACCTCGAGCAGCTGCGCTTCTCAGAGGACCGGGTCACCGGCGGCCTCGAGGAGGCCATGCGGTACTCGCTGCTGGCGGGCGGGAAGCGGATCCGTCCCGTCCTCGCGCTGGCCACCGCCCGGGCCCTGCGTCGCGACGAGACCGAGCTGTTGCCCTTCGCGGCGGCCGTCGAGCTGATCCACACCTACTCGCTGATCCACGACGACCTCCCGGCGATGGACGACGACGACCTCCGACGCGGTCGGCCCACCTGCCACAAGGCCTTCGGCGAGGACGTGGCGATCCTGGCGGGCGACGGGCTCTACGCCGAGGCGTTCCGCCACGTCATCGCCCAGCAGACGGGCGAGCCGCGCGACGTCCTTCGCGCCGTCGGGGAACTGGCGGCCGCCACGGGCGTCAACGGGATGGTCGGTGGCCAGTACCTGGACGTCCACGAGGCCGCCCCGACCGGCGCCGACGGGCTGAGGCGCCTGCACGCCCTGAAGACCGGCAGGCTCATCGGTGCCTCGGTGGAGTGCGTACTCCTGCTGACCGGTGCCGACGAACAGACCACAGCCTCCTACCGCCGCTACGCCGCCGAACTCGGCGTGCTCTTCCAGATCGTGGATGACATCCTCGACGTCACCGAGAGCGAGGACACGCTCGGAAAGCCCCAGGGCTCCGACGAACGGCACGGCAAGCGCACCTACGTCTCCGAGTTCGGGCTCGCGGGCGCGCGTCGGCTCGCGGCGGAGTCCGAGGAGGCCGCGCGCACCGCGCTCGAACAGGCCGCGCCGGCCGGTGCATCCGAACTCGAGCAGATCACGCACTTCATCTACACCAGGACGAACTAGCCTCAGAAGGTGTCCATGAGCCGCATCCTCGACCGCATCAACCGCCCCCAGGACCTCCACCCGCTCTCCGAAGAGGAGCTCGTGCAGGTCGCCCAGGAGGTGCGCGAGCACATCATCGACACCGTCGGCGAGATCGGCGGGCACTTCGGCGCGAATCTCGGGACCGCCGAGCTGTCGGTCGCGCTGCACTCGCTGATGGACTCCCCGCGGGACAAGATCCTCTGGGATGTGGGCCATCAGGCCTACCCGCACAAGATCCTCACCGGGCGGCGGGACGAGCTCGCCACGATCCGCAAGTACGGCGGCCTCACCCCGTTCTGCTCGATCCCGGAGTCCGAGCACGACATCATGGGCGCGGGCCACGCCTCGACCTCGATCGGCTACGCCGTCGGGCTCAAGGAGGGCATGCGCCTGAAGGGGAACCTCGACGAGGGCAAGGTCGTCGCGGTCATCGGCGACGGCGCGATGACCGGCGGGGTCGCCTTCGAGGCGATCCACCAGGCTGGCGGCGCCAAGACCCCGATCGTCGTCGTGCTCAACGACAACGGCATGTCGATCTCCCCGAACGTCGGAGCGCTCACCCGGACCTTCAGCCGGATGCGGCTGCACCCGAAGCTCTGGCACGCCCGCGAGGACGTCGAGCACCGCCTGGCCGAGCTGCCCGGCGGTCTCGGCTCCCTCGCCGAGCGGATCGGCCCGCAGCTCAAGGAGTCGCTCAAGGCCTTCTGGGCGCCGGGCCTCTTCTGGGAGGAGCTCGACTGGGCCTACACCGGCGTCGTCGACGGTCACGACGTGCACGCCCTCCGCGGCGCGCTCCGCTCCGCCTTCGCCGCCCAGCGCCCGGTCGTCCTCCACATCTCCACCGTCAAGGGCAAGGGCTTCGCGCCCGCCGAGGACGGCGGCCTGAAGGGGATGGAGAAGTGGCACGCGGCCAAGCCCGGCTCGATCGCCAACCGGATGCCCGCCGTGGTCAAGGCGGTCAAGGAGGGCGGGACCCCGAAGAGCGTCGTGCCGCAGTACACGCAGGTCTTCGGCGAGGCGATGATCGAGGAGGTCCGCCGCGATCGCCGCGTCGTCGGGATCACCGCTGCGATGAACTCCGGGACCGGCCTGAACCTGCTGCAGGTGGCCGAGCCGAAGCACTACTTCGACGTCGGCATCGCCGAGCAGCAGGCGATCCTCTTCGCCTCCGGCATGGCCCTGGAGGGCCAGAAGCCGGTCGCGGCGATCTACTCGACCTTCCTGCAGCGGGCCTACGACCAGATCGTCCACGACGTCTGCCTGCAGGAGCTGAACGTCGTCTTCGCGATGGACCGTGCGGGCCTCGTCGGCGACGACGGGCCCACGCACCACGGCGTCTTCGACATCGCCTATCTGCGCTCGCTGCCGAACATGGTCGCGATGGCCCCGCGGGACGAGGCGATGCTCCGCCACATGCTCCGCACGGCGCTGAGCATCGACGGGCCGAGCGCGCTGCGCTACCCGCGCGGCGAGGGGCTGGGCGTCCCGCTGCCGGCCCCCGATCAGGTCACGCCGATCGAGGTCGGCAAGGGCGAACGGTTGGCGGAGGGCGACGGGCGCGTCGCGATCCTCGGCTACGGCTCCGGCGTCGCCAAGGCTCAGGAGGCCGCGGCGCTCCTGGCCGAGCACGACATCGCCGTCACGGTCGCCGACGCGCGCTTCGTCAAGCCGCTCGACATCGACCTGGTGGCCAAACTCGCGACCGACCACGAGCTGCTCGTGACCGTCGAGGAGGGTGTCCTGCAGGGCGGCTTCGGCTCCGCGGTCTGGGAGGGGCTCAACGCCGTCGGCCTCGACGGACCGGACTGCGCGCGGATCATGCGTGTAGGGCTGCCCGACCGGTACGTCACGCACGGCAAGCCCGCGCTCCTGCACGAGGAGGTCGGCTTCACCGGCCCGGCGATCGCCGAGCGGATCGCCGCCGCGATCGGCGCGCGCGCCACCGCCTGAGCAGAGTCGCGCCGGACGGCCTGCGGGCTCGGGGAACGCCAACCCTGTGCCGCGGAGCTCGCATAGCGAGACCTTCGGCACAGGGTGCGCCGCGGGGAGCGAGGCTCGCGCTCATCCTGTCGGCGCAGCCGAGCTGGCGCCCCGGCGCGTAGCCTGGGGCTCCATGAGCGCGCCTCCGGCCATCCACCCCCAGGTCGCGGCGCTGCTGAAGCAGATGGAGGGCGACGACGGCGAGGCCGGCCCGCCCGAGCTCGCCGCCATGAGGGCCAGCTACCTCGACGCCGCGCTCCGCTTCGGCGGGGCGAGCGAACCGGTCGCCGAGACGAGAGAGGTGTTGGCCGGTGGCGTGCCGGCGCGCTCCTACCGTCCCTCCGTCGCGGCCGAGCCGCTCGGGGTGATCGTCTGGCTCCACGGTGGCGGCTGGGTGATGGGGGACCTCGACGGCTTCGATCACGTCTGCCGGGCGCTGGCCAACGCCTCGGGCCAGATGGTCGTCTCGATCGGCTACCGCCTGGCCCCCGAGCACCCCTTCCCGGCGCCGGTCGAGGACGCCCGCGCTGCGGTGGGCTGGGCGCTCGACGACGGCCCCGCCCAGCTCGGCTACGACGCCGCGCGGGTCATCGTCGGCGGGGACTCCGCGGGCGGGAACCTCGCCGCGGTCGCTGCGCGCGGAGCCGCCGACCGGCTCGCGGGGCTGCTGCTCGTCTACCCCGTGACCGACGCCGCGATGGAGACCGCGAGCTACCGCGAGGCGGCGGGTGCCGACGTCGGCGGGCTCACCCCGGACTCGATGGAGGCCTGCTTCTCCGCCTACCTCCAGGGGGCGGACGTCGGCGACCCCGACGTCTCGCCGCTGCGGGCTGACGCGGCCGGTATGCCGCCGGCGTTCGTCGCCGTCGCCGCGCACGACGTACTGCGTGAGGACGGCGTCGCCTTCGCCGCCGCGCTCCAGGGCGCGGACGTCGACGTCGAGCTGCAGTGCTACGAGGACATGGTCCACGGCTTCCTGCGCTGGGGTGGGATGGTCGACCGCACGCACGAGCTCATCGGGGCGATGGGGGAGTGGAGCCGGGCGCGCCTGGCGTAAGCAGATCCGAAGCGTCCTTGGGGCTCAATGCCGGCGCAAAGAGAAACGGCCCGCCGGGTCAGGCGGGCCGTCTCAGGGAGGAGTGCTGCTATGGGGTCCTGCTTGGAGAGGTACTGCCCAGAGAACGATGGAGGGTCGACCCCGGTCCGTTTGTGAGGCCGATCACACGGTTGCGCAGGCAACTACTCTGACAGTGCGTCAGCGCGGCGGCCGCGGCCGCCCCGGGTGCACCGCGTGGATCAGGCGGTGCGGTAGTCGGTCAGCAGGTTGCCGGCCAGCTGGACGAGCGCCACGGCGGTCAGCAGCACTGCGGCGAGGGAGGCACCGACGGCGGCGAGGACGACGGCGGCGGCGGTGAGCGCGAGCACGAGCCCGTAGTCGAGCGACTCGAGGTTCGGGCCCGAGACCGTGGAGCGGTCGGCCTGCTCGGCCCCGGCGGCGGACAGCGCGACGCCGACGACGAGCATCCCGATCGTCACCGAGACCACCATGGCCGGAGGATCGAAGCCCGCCAGGAACGGCAGGAGCATCGTGAAGAGGCCCGTGGCCAGGCGCAGCGCGGTGTGGACGGGGAGGGGGATCCGATGCGTGAGCGGCATGCGGGTAAGTCTGGGCGGGGCCGGCGATGCCGGTTGTGAGAGCAGTCACAGGCTCCTCCGAGGGGCGGGGGAGGGGTGACGGCGCGCACACCCACTACCGTGCGCGCGGTGGCCAAGGTC
>JACDAP010000207.1 GCA_013695395.1 Solirubrobacterales bacterium | reverse complement strand
GCCCGGAGCCGCGCCGCCGCCGGCCAGGCGCGACTGCGACGCTTGCGTCCATGAGCCTGCAGCCCCTCGTCGACGCCCACGCGATCCTCGCGGCCGAGCAGCAGCGCCACCTGGCCGACGTGATCGGCGAGCGCGCCTTCGCCGTCGACCTTGCGACCGGTCGCATCCGCTTCGGCGGCGAGCTCACCTACGACGTGGAACTGCTCGGCTCCGAGGCCCCGGGACCCGGGACCTGGATGTGGGGCTGGGCGAACCCGTCCGGGTTCAACGCCGAGGTCACCCGGACGGCCCGTGCGCTGCGCGAGCTCGGACGGGAGCGCGGCTGGCCCGCCTTCACCAAGGGGGAGGTGCCGCTCGACGGCGACGTCACCGGGCCTCGTATGGCCATCGCCGGGGTCGGTCACGCCGGGGCGGCGGCCCACTACGGCGCGCCGCTCGGCGGGGGCGGCCGGGCGTACCTACTGCTGCACGACCCGGGCCTCGCGCTCCCGCCGCCCGATCTGTCGCGCCTGGTCACCGTGCTGAGCACCGTGCTGCAGAGCGGCGAGGTCGAGGACTGGCCCGCGGCCCTCGGCCTCTACGCGGGGCAGCGGGGGCTGGCGTTGAAGCGACGGGACGAGACGATGCTCCTGAGCTCGCCCGAGCTCGCCGGTCACGTCCGCGTGAGCTTCGATGACCTGGGTCGGGTGTCGGGGATCAAGGCCGTGGCGGGCGGGCGCGCGGCGCAGGCACAGGGCGCGAATGCCTCGAACGGCGCCGGAGCGGTGCCCGGGGACGGCGGGCCGGGCGGTTCCGAGCCGGACGACAACCGGTCGGCGACACGGCGCGGGCTGTTCTCTCGCCTGCGCCCACCCGTCTGAGCCGGGGCGGCTGGGCGCACGGAAGTGCGCCGCATCGCGCAGGTTCGTGCCCCAGGGGTCATACGGACCCTTTCAAGCACACACCCCTCGATCTGAGGATCATCGAACGCGCGGAACAGCAGCTGGGCCGCTCCGGGGCAGATGGCGCCTGATGTGGCACGACCTCGATCTCGACGACCCGCTGGCGGCGCAGGACATCGCGCGAGCTCGACCAGGCGGGTGCCTGACCGCTCCCCGGGACCCTGGGGCCGGGAACGAACGAGGGCCGCACGACGGCGGCCCTCGGGGAAGCTCAGGTGGTGGAGAGGAATACCAGCGGGAGTGCGCGAAGGCCTTGTTGGCCTGGGCCATGCGGTAGATGTCGTCCTTGCGCTTGTACGCGCCGCCCTGCGAGTTGATCGCGTCCATCAGTTCGTTGGCCAGGCGCTGGGCCATGGTCTTCTCACGGCGCTGGCGGGCGAACTCGACGAGCCAGCGGACGGCGAGCGTCTTCGAGCGGCGGGCCGGAACCTCGACGGGCACCTGATAGGTGGCACCGCCGACCCGGCGGGAGCGAACCTCGAGTGAGGGCGTGAGCGCCTTGATCGCGAGGTCGAGCTGCTCGATCGGATCCTTGCCGGTCTTCTCGGCGATGATCGCGAGCGCGTCGTAGACGATCTGCTCGGCGATCGACTTCTTCCCGTGCAGCATCACCTTGTTGATGAGCTGCTGCACCATGCGGGAGCGGTGGACGGAATCGGGCTCGACGACCCGGATGGTTGCGGCTGCGCGACGGGGCATGGTCCTCTACTTCTTCTTGACGCCGTACTGGGAACGGGCCTTCTTACGGTCGCTCACGCCGGCGGCGTCGAGCGTGCCGCGGACCACCTTGTAGCGGACACCGGGAAGGTCCTTGACGCGGCCACCGCGGACGAGCACGACGGAGTGCTCCTGCAGGTTGTGGCCCTCGCCCGGGATGTAGGCCGTGACCTCGATGCCGCCCGAGATGCGCACACGCGCGACCTTGCGGAGCGCGGAGTTCGGCTTCTTCGGCGTCGTGGTGTACACACGGGTGCACACGCCGCGGCGCTGGGGAGCGGCAGTCTTCTTCTTGCGGCCCTGGCCGGACTTCAGGCCGGGCGTGAGGAGCTTCTTCCCCTTGGGCTTGCGGCCCTTGCGGATGAGCTGAGAGGTCGTAGGCATTCGGCGGGCAATGTAGCAGCGGCCCGTCCTCGCTCGTGCGCAGGCCGCAGGTGTCGATTCGGTGAACGCCCGCAAGTTCGGGGTGGCGCCGGTCGTTGAGGCTCGTGATGCTCCTTCGCCGACTGTCCCTCGGTGCCGCCGCAGCGGCCGCAGCGCTCGCGCTCGCCGGCCCGGCCGCCCCCGCCCATGCCTCCGGGGTCACCACCCACGCCTTCATGGCCGAGGCGGCGATTCCGTTCGTGACCGACCCGGGGCTCCGCGCGCTCCTTGAGGCCCACCCGGACGAGGTGATCACCGGCGGCCACTTCCCCGACGGCGGCTACGCGGCGGGCGGCTACGGCGAGGTGACCCACTGGGAGCGCTTCGTGAACGCCTACACCAAGCATCTGCGCGAACGCACCGGCTGCGCGCCGATCACCGCCCCTGACGGGCCGTGCGCGCAACAGATCGCCTTCCTGATGGGGATCGCCGCCCACGGGATCGGCGACGAGCGCTGGGACTGGCTCTTCGAGCCGAAGCTCGCCGACCTCGGCGAGTCGCCGGTCCACCCTGCCTACGCGACCTACTCGGCGGCGGGCCTCCCGGGGGCCGCCGAGCTCATGGGTCTGCCGCCCGGCTCGCTGATCAACACGCCGGAGTTCGCGCTCGACAACATCGCCCTGGTCGAGTTCGACCGGTTCAAGGACGTCCCGCGGTACCAGCCACCCACCGCGGATCTCGTGGAGGTCTACAAGGACCTCGGCCGCGAGGACGTCACCGCCGGTGGCATCTCGCGGGGCCACGGCGCGATCCTCGCGGCGGCGGCGGGCGAGCGTGCCGGCGTGGGCACCGAGTACCCGCGGGTCAAGCTGACCGCGCCGCGGGTCTCCGCGCTCTACTACACGGGGACCGGCGGGGTGCTCGACGTCGCGAACGCCGCCGCCGGCTACTACGAGGCGATCTGGAAGAAGCTTCAGACCATCAACCACCCCGCCCCGGTGGTCACCGCGGTCAACCCGCGCCCGGACGAGGAGGGCATCCCGTTCGTCTGGCATCCCGTGAAGGCCACCCCCGGTCCGAACGGCGGCGGCAGCGAGAACCGCATCATGGCCTCGATCTCCGAGTCGCTGGACGTCGACACCATAAGCGCGGAGGACTTCCGCCTCTACGGTCCGGACGGAGCGCAACTGCCGCAGGAGGAGGACTTCCCCCGCCCCGGCCCCTACGGCGCCGGTGACGGCACCCACACGCTGATGCTCTGGCCGAGGGACGACCTCAAGCCCTGCACCCGCTACACAGCCGAGCTGCGCCCGGGCGTGAAGGACTACGCGGGCGTGGGCCTGACCGGGCCCTACGCGTGGTCGTTCACCACCCGCTCGGCCGACGGAAACGCCTGCCCGAAGCCCGTACCCAGCGGCCAGGGCGGCTCCGCGACGAACGGTCCCGGGTCGGGCGGGACGACCACGCTCTCCGGGCCCGCGACCGACCCCGCGGTCACGGCCTCGCCGCAGCAGATCGGTCCGCCCGCCGGCGAGCGTCAGGGCCTCGGCCTGCCGGCCACCTCGGTGATCGCGATCCGCTCGCTGAAGCGCACGCGCGGGAAGGGCTCGAAGCTGCGCGTCCTCGTGAGCTGCCTCGGCCCCGACGGGTGCACCGGGACGCTCCGCCTGCACGTGACCCGCGGAAGCCGCCGACAGGCGAAGCTCGGCGTGCGCCGGTACGCGATCGCGCCGCTGAAGAGCCGGAGCTACACGTTCACGCT
>JACDAP010000201.1 GCA_013695395.1 Solirubrobacterales bacterium | reverse complement strand
GCCTCGGGAACCGCGACGCCGACCCGGTAGCCCTGGGGCTTGAGCGGGACGGTGCCACCGAAGCTCAGCCAGAGGAACAGCAGCAGGCCGAAGCAGGAGACCGCGAAGAGCACCATCGTGAGGATGCGGCCGAAGGTGGGTGCCTGCTTGACCATGGAGCTAGCCGCCGTTCTCGAGGTCGCAGATCGTCGGGTCCAGAAGGGCCGGCGCGAGCACCATGCCGAGCGGCGGATTGCTCGCCGCGGTGTTCTGCAGCGTGTTGCAGGTGCCCCCGATGGTCAGCGCCCGGAGGGGACCGTTCGCGTCGGAGGTGGAGAAGACGGCCGCCCCGTTGTGCTGGAGCCAGCCCAACCAGAAGAGGTAGCCCTCGTCGCGGTCCGCGTCGTCGGGGCCCTCGCGCCCATCTGAGTTGTAGCCGAGCATGTCGAACAGATCGTTGAGGACCGCGACCGAGCGGGTGAGATCGGGCGTGGCGGAGGTCAGGTTCGCCGTCGCGGGACGCAGGCTCCGCACGACGGGGCGGGAGCTCCTCACGAACGGCCGGATCTCGCTCCGCAGCACGGGGGTGGCCCCCTTGACGAACGGGATGACCGCCTTGTTCGCCCGGTCGAGCGCCGGACCGACGGGAACGAGCGAATCGGCCGCGGGCCGCAGCACCTTCGCGAACCGCTCCACCTTCCCGAGCGTGGTGCTCGTCTGCCGCAGCGCGCCCGGCAGCTTGTCGATCGACTGCGAGATATCGGTGTCGACCGAGGCGAAGGAGCGGAACACCGTCGCCGAGGTGTCGACCAGCTGCGTGAGATCCTGATCCTTGCTCGCGAGCTCCCCGTTCAGCCCGTTGAGCGAGCTGATCAGGCGCCGCAGGTTCTTCCGCCGGGTCGCCACCGCGGAGCTCACCCGGGCGAGGTCGCGGTGGGTCGGCTCAAAGCGCCGGAACACGTCACGCAGGCTGAGCCCGCGCTTCTCGAGGCCGCGGCCCGCGTCCCCGATCAGGAGCTTGAGGTAGTCCCGGGTGTCCCCGTCGAGCGCGGCGAGGATCTCGTCCGGGTTGACGTCCGGGAGCGTGTTGGCGACCGGCATCGTCCAGTCCTGCTTCGCGATCGGGGCGGAGTCCGAGCCGGGGTCGAGCTCGACGAACATGTCCTTGAGCCCGGTCTTGGGCCGCAGGAGCGCCGTGGCGTCGGTGTGCACGAGGTCGCCGAACTCGGGGTCGAGGTCCATCTCCACGATCGCCCGCCCGTCCTTGAGCCTGACGCCGGCGATGTCCCCGATCCGCACGCCGGAGACCCGGACGGTCTGTCCCTGCCCGGGGGTCACCGCCTGGGCGGTGGAGAACTCGGCGTTCAGCCGGAACGGCTCACTCTCCCACGGGAAGCGCAGCCGCTGGTTCTCGAGGATGTACGCGCCGACGATCGCGGCGATGAGCATCAGGCCGATGACCGCGGCGAAGTTCTTGGCGTTCTTGCGGATGGCCCGCATCAGCGCTCCGCCTCCGCCCGGGCCGCCCGGCGGCGGGCCTTCCCGCGGATCTCCTTCGCGAGCTCCGCGACCTTCGCGGCCGGGACCTGGGGTGAGCCGACCTTCACGTCACGGGTCTTCCGGTTCGTGTCGAGCCGGAGCCGGAGCCAGGCCATCGCGTCGGTCTGGTACTTGAGGTAGTCGGCCTGCTTGACGGCCGGGACCGTCGCGCGCCGCTGCCCTGCGACGGTGCCGGGGGTCGAGCGCAGGTCCGGCGGCTCCTGCGTCTCGCACGGCACGTCCGTGCGCAGCGGCGAGCGCCCCCTGGCCGGCGGCTTCGGGTTGAAGCCCATGAGCGGCTGGCCGGAGGTCATGATCTGTCCGCCCGGTCCGGGGGTGGCGTAGTTGCCGCCCGTGGCCAGGACTCGGAACCACTGCCCGTTCGCGTCGCCCGAGCGGCTCTCGCCGGCCAGACCCGGGAGCGTCTTGACCGCGTCCTGGAAGACGGGCCCGGAGGAGGGGAACTGCTCGTCCGGGATCGTGTCCGAGGTGAACGGAAGGATGACCTCGTTCTGGCAGGAGGCGAGCGCGCGGCCCTGCGCGAGCAGCGCCGGGGTCACCCGGTTCAGAGCCGCGAGCGAGACGACCGTCGGCTGGAGGTCGGCGGCCAGTCCCCGCAGCTCGGGTCGGGAGACGAGCGCCCGGGCCTCGCGGATGAAGGGCAGCGAGGCGTCGATGGTGGGCCCGGTCGAGCGGGTGCCCGGTCGCAGCGCCACGGCCAGCCGTCGCACCGGCGGGAAGGAGCCGTTGAGTTCCTTCAGCGCCGGCAGCCCCGCGCGCAGGGTCCGCGGGAGCTCCGACAGGGTGCTGCGCAGCTGGTCGTCCTGGACCGCGAAGGCGCTCGCGGTGGTGTTCAGGTCGGTGATGAGCGCCTTCAGCTGCGGCGCGTTCGCGTCGAGCGCGGCGGCCGTCGCGCCCGCCCCCTTGATGTACCCGGAGAGGTCGCCGTCGGCCTGGCCGAGCGTCGCGTCGTTGACGATGGCCGAGTCGCGGTAGGCCTCCTTCCAGTACTGCTGCGAGCGGTTGAACCCGGCCGCGCCGCCGCCCTTGTAGGCGGTCGAGAGCGAGCCGAGCAGCAGCTTGAGGTCCTTCCTCGTGTCGGCCTGCAGCGAGGTGATCAGCTGATCGATCTGGACGGGCGCCTGCGCCTGGTTGATCGGGAAGACGTGCCCCTCCTTGACGACGGGCGCGCTCGGCGAGCCAGGCTGCAGGTCGACGAAGAAGTTGCCCTCGAGGAAGATCCGCGGTCGGATCTTCAGGGTGGCGTCCTCGTGCAGCGGCAGCCCGCCCTGCTCGATCCGCATCGTGATCTTCGCGGCCTGCGAGCCGTCGCCGACGCCCTCGACCTTCACGACCTTGCCGACGTTCACGCCCGCGATGCGCACGAACGAGTTCGGCCGCACGTCGTTGGCGTTGTTGACCATGGCGCTCACCGTGTAGCGGTCCCGGAAGGGCAGCTCACCCTTGAACGCGAGCCCGACCGCGACGCTGACCAGGACGATCGTGAGCACCCCGACGAGCGGGCTCGGGAGCGTCCGCCGGCCCGCGCGCCTCACTTGCCACCGTCCGTGGAGTAGGTCGTCGGGTCGGGCGTGTCGGCGCCCCTGCCGCCGGGCCGGACGGTGAAGGTCTGGCCGGCCGGGACGCGCGAGGGGCCGAGCGCGATCCCTCGTCCCTTGTCGTCGAACTTGGAGAAGCTCGGGCCGAGGATCACGTTCGGCTTGCTCGGGTGGTCGACCACTACGCGCCGGTAGGGGTCGCCGTTCGAGCGGTCCCGGAACGGGTTGGACGAGGCGATGTAGCCCTGCTGGCCGACCTCGCAGTTGGCGCCCCCCTGCTCGTCGATCGCGTCGCCGTGGAAGGCGCCGTGCAGCTGCTGCTCGGTCGTACCGGGCTCGGAGGAGACCTTGCCGTGGGCGAACTCGTTCGCGTTGTTCGACGTGACGCTGTCGTTGCCGTCTACCCCGGGGATCGCCTGGGCGCCCTGGTTGATCAGCGCGCGCTGCTCGGAACCGGTGGCGTTCGGGGCGGAGAGGTGCTCGGCGGCGAAGGTCCACAGCGAGGTGAACGAGTTACAGACCGTGATGTACGGGCCGAGGTAGCGCAGCTGCGGCTGGAGGGTCACGATCGTCGCCTGCAGGCCGCGCAGCGCGCCGTTGGTCGTCGGGGCCTCTGAGAAGTCGCGCAGCGAGGCGAACGTCGGGCCGAGCTCGCGGGAGAGCTCGGGGGAGCGCCGCGTGACCGGCGTACCGACCGCGAGTGCCCGGTTGAGCACCGGCAGCGCGCCCCGCAGCTCGGCGGTCGCGCCCTTCAGGTCGCGTGAGAACGCGACAGTGTCGCGCAAGAACGGGCGCTGCGTGATGAGCGAGCTCGTCGCCACCCGCAGCGTGTCCGGCCCCTTGGCGATCGTGTTCTGCAGGGCCTGCGGGTCGCGGCCGATCGCGTCGAGGGTCGTGGCCATCGTCGTGAAGAGCCGGGCCTGGGTCTTCGAGACCGGGGCGATGATCCGCGCGGCATCGGCCAGCTCGTCGAAGAACCGCGTCAGCTGGGTGGGCTCGGCGCTCAGGTTCCGGGCGACCGGGGAGAGGCGGCCGAAGAGCTCCGGCAGCTCCCGGATCGTCCGGTTGAGGTCGCCCCCGCGCCCGGTGAGCGCGTTGCCGAACTCCTGGAGGTTCTCCTGCGAGGCCGTCCGTGTCGGCTCGTCGAAGGTGTCGTAGACCGTGTCGATGTCGGTCGAGGCGGTCGCCTGGCCGGCGGGCAGGCTGCCGCCCGATTCGACGTTCGTCCGGGCCGTCCCGCGCGTGAGCTCGACGTACTTCAGGCCGAGCGCGGAGCGGGCACGGATGCGGATGCTCGAGTCGGTCGGCACCTCGCCGAAGGCTTCGTCGAGCTTCATCGTGATCTCGGCGACGACGCGCCCGTCGGACAGGCGGACGGGGGCCATGTCGGTGACGATGCCCACCCGGTAGCCGCCCGAGCGGATCTCGTTGCCCTTCACGAGGTTCGTCCCGTTGGCGACCTGGACGCTGACCTGCCGCGTGGGAACGAAGGGGAGGCCGTCGTTGGCGTTGTAGGCGAGGAAGACGGCGACGGTGACCACGAGCGTCGTGACCGCGCCGACGAGCACCGGGTTGGAGGCGATCGAGCCGGATCTGCGTCGATTCATGGGGACAGGAGGTAGTCGAGGAGGGCGGTCTGGCTCGCCGCGGAGCCATCGCGGGTGCGGGCGCGCTGGCCGAGGCCCTTGAGCGGCGAGCGGTCGCCCGCCCCGGGCAGGGAGGGCAGCGCGGGTCCTCCGGGCAGGACGTCCGGCAGCAGCGGCGGGATCTCGATCGGGCCGACGCTC
>JACDAP010000187.1 GCA_013695395.1 Solirubrobacterales bacterium | reverse complement strand
GATCGAGGTGGTCGCCCCGCACGGGGGCCTCGCCGCTGCCGCGCGGACCCTCGACCTCCACCGCAACACCGTGCTTCAGCGCGTCCGACGGGCCGAGGAGCTGCGCGGGAGGCCGGCGACCGAGCGGGGCGCCGAGCTTCACGCGGCACTGCTGCTGGTGCGGGTGCTCGGCGCCGCGGTCCTGCCCGACTGAGCGTGTCGGCGTCCCACGCGCCGGGCCGCCGCAAAGTCGGGCGCTCGCACAATCACCGGGCGTGGATGTGTGTCGTCAGCCCCCCGCTCCACGCCCGCTGTCCCACGGAGGAGCTGCGGGCGTGGATGTGTGTCGTCAGGCCTCCGTTTCACGCCGGCTGCTGGCCGTCGGACCTGGGATGTGCGATCTGCCCATCGTGATGGGCTGGAGAACCCTGTTCCGAGCGGCACGGCGGGCGTACGGTGTGCGTACCGTCCGCAACCCGAAGGTGCCCTCCCGTGTCGACCGCAGCAGCCTCCCCCGTCACCGTCAGCCGGATCCCCAACCCCGCCGAGCCGGTCCCGCGCGTCGCCACGCCGACGCTCACCCTGCTCGTGGCGGGCTTCGCTCTGTGGGGCGTCACGGTGGCCCTCTACCTGTCGGGCAGCCTCGCGTGGTGGCTGACGATCCCGCTGCTGGGCGTCGCGGGCTACCTCCACTTCACCGTCGCCCACGACGCCGGCCACAACTCGGCCTCGAGCGTGCAGTGGGTCAACGACCTGATGGGGCGCCTCTCCACGCCGCTCTTCGCGCTCCACGCCGCGTTCCCGGTCTGGCGCTTCATCCACATGCAGCACCACCGCTTCACCAACCACGACGACGGCAGCGATCCTGACGCCTACACGATGCGCGGCCCGGCCTGGCAGCGGCCGCTGCGCTGGTTGACGATCGACTACCACTACGTCGTCTTCTTCCTGCCGAAGCTCGCCAAGCGCAAGCGGAAGGAACAGGTCGAGGCGGTCGCGTTCCTGCTGCTCGCGATCGCCATTCCGGTCGCCCTGATCGCGACCGGCAACGTGGTCACCTGGCTGGTCGTGATGTTCCTCCCCTCCCGCCTGGCGATCCTGTGGCTCGCCTACGCCTTCGACTACCTGCCGCACCACGGGCTCCATCACACACCGAGCGAGGACCGGATGAAGGGGACCCGCAACCGCATCGGCGGCGAGCGCTGGGCCTCACTGGCGATGCTCTACCAGAACTACCACCTCGTCCATCACCTGCACCCGGTCGTCCCGTTCTACCGATACATCGCGGTCTGGCGCAAGAACGAGGAGCACTACCTGGAAGGCGACCCGGCGCTCTCGACCCTCGGCGGCCGCGAGCTCACGACCGACGAGTACCGCCGCCTGCGCGAGCTCGCCGAGCACGACCACTGAGGGCCCGCGCTCGGACTCAGGGGCGCACGCGCTTGGCGAGCTGCTCGCCGCGCAGGTTGCGCCGCTCGAAGCCCGTGTACTGGATCGAAAGCTGGACCTGGTCGCGGGCGGCGGCGGGCAGGCGGGTCCGCATGGACCAGGTGTTCCTGCGCACACCCGGCTCGATCGGCACCTTGACGGTCTTGAAGCGGACCGCGCCGCTCGGCTCGACGTAGCCCATCCGCACCCGGACGACCCCGGCGGCCCGGAGCGCGACCGTGCCGGAGGCGACCAGGTCGCCGCTCTTCTCGATGCGGGAGACGGAGCGGCGCAGCAGCGACTTGCCGTCGGCGGCGCGCAGTCGCACGTTGTCCGGGCGCACCCGGGGGTTCCCCGCGTACGTGAAGGTCACGATGCCCGAGGTGGCTTCGGTGGAGAGGCCGGCGAGGCGACGGTTCAGCTTGACGCGGGTGAGCTTGCCGCCGCGGCGCGTGCCGTCGTTCGCGAGGTCGATCGTGAACGGCGTGGTGCGCCCGAGCGAGCGGACACTCCCCTCGATCGTGCCGGTCGCCCGGCCGGTGATCTCCGCCAGGAGATCGATGCGTCCCTCGGAGATGGCGAGGCGACGGACGGTCAGCTTGGCCGGGTTGCGGACGGCCGTCGCGTCGGTCGTCGCCGCCGGCGGGGTGGTCGGGGTGGCCGGGGTGAGGGGCGTCGCTCCGCCGCCACCGGGCTCGGGCGCGAGGCCGACCTTCGGCGGGCTCGGGGTGCCGAGGGGCGTGGTCACCGTGCACTGAGGCGGCAGCGCCTGCTTCGGCGCCAGCGCGTTCAGGATGAGCTGGGCGACGGTGGGGGAGTAGGCGACCGCGGCGTGCTCGGAGTAGTCGGTCGGGCAGACGTCCTGGAGCAGGATGTTCTTCACGTTCGGGGCGTTCAGGAACCCGGACTGGTACGGGATCACGAGCTCGTCGTACTTCGTGGCGATCCCCGTGTAGGTGACCGAGGGGATGGCCGGCCCTGACGCGTTGACGCGGTTCAGGTAGTCGGAGCCCCTGGCGAATTGTGGGCACGAGCCGCAGCCCACGCCGGCGAACGTCGCGTTGATGGTGCCCTCCAGGCCGAGGGTCTTCCCGACCGAGGCGAGGGTGTCGATCCCGGCGAGCTGCGTGCCGTCCCACAGGGGGGTCATCTGCACGTACTTGTCGACCTTCTTCGCCCCGCCCAGGAAGGAGAGGTACCAGCGCGGCATGACCGTGCCCTCGGAATGGCCGAGGAGGTCGACCTGCTTCGTGTCGGTCGCGGCGAGCACCTTGTCCACGAACGCGGCGAGCTGCTCGGCGCTCTCCGGCATCGGCTTGAGGCCCCCGACCTGATTGAGCCCCGTCTGGCGGCCGTAGGTCAGGCCGAACACGCAGAAGCCGTTGTTCTTGAGCAGTGGGGCCATCGTCTGCCAGTTCGATCCGAGCGTGGCGAGCAGGCCGTGGACCAGCACGACCGGCTTCGGGTGGGCCGCCGAGGGCTTGCAGGAGAAGTCGTTGGCGCCGGGCGCCTTGTCGGGCTCCGCGCCGCCGAGCAAGAGCGCGCTGCCGTCGAACGGAACCGGCAGCTCCTCCGCGGAGGCGGAGCTCACCGGGCCGGCGAGGAGCGCACCCGCAACGGCGAGCATCGACAGGACACGGGCACGACCGAGCATCTCTCGACCGTAGCGTTGCCGTGCCAGCCGCGCGCTGGCTCAGCAGAGCGATCCCCCGCCCGCCGAGCGAGCGCGGCGCGAGGAACTCAGCCCTTGCGGGCCGCCTTCTTCGCGGCGGCGGCGTCCTTGAGCCGCTGTGCCTCGTCGGCGGCGGTGAGCGCCGCGGCCTGCTCGCCGCGAGCGTCGGCTTCTCGGTCGAGCTGGGCGAGGCGCTCGCGCTTGGCCTTCTCGTCGGTCTGCTTCTGCTCGGCGGCGGCGGTCTTCTCGGCCGCCTTGCGCTTGGCTTGCTCGCCCCTTGCCGCTGCGGCCTTCTCCTTCTTGCGGCGGGCGGCCGCCTGCTTACGGCGCTCGGCCGCGCGCTTCTCCGCCTGCTCCTCCCTGCGCTCCGCCGCGGCCTTCCGCTCGGCGGCGTCCTTCTCGGCCGAGGCGGTCGCCTGGCCGGCGGCGTCGTGCAGCGCGTCGGCCTTGCGCCGCTCGTCGACGGCGGCGGCGCGCCGGCGGGCCGTGGCCTTGAGCTCCTGATCTCCGGTGATCTCGGCGGTCGCGTTCTCGACCGAGGCCTCGACGGCGTCGGCGGTCACCGAGCGGTCGCGACCGACCAGCTTCAGCGTGGTGTCCAGGGGCAGGCGGGCGAGCTTCACCGAGGTGGTGACGAGCACGCGGGGAACGAATGTGAACAGGCTCATGCGGACTCCTCCGGGT
>JACDAP010000183.1 GCA_013695395.1 Solirubrobacterales bacterium | reverse complement strand
CCCGGCGGCTGCTCGGCGTGGCGATGACCCGGGCGCGCCGCTCGCTCGTCCTCGCCTACGCGGCCGACGCGAGCGACGGCGCCCGCCGCCATCCCTCCCCGTTCGTCGAGGAGGCCCGCGCGGCCGTCGGCGCGCACTGGGAGGAGCGTGACGAGGAGCTCTTCGGGCCCGACGAGGCGCTCCACGCGACCTTCACACGACTCCGCGACGAGCTGCTCGGCTCGGTCGCCCGGGTCGGCGGGCGGATCGGCGAGCTGCGCCTGGACACGGACCTCGATGTCGCCCACGGCGTCACCCGCTACCTCGAGCTCGTCAAGCTCGCCGCGCTGCTCGAACGACCCGCCGGGCAGCCGGTGGCCGACGCGCTGGCCGACGTCAACGCACGGCTCCTCCAGTCCGCGAGTGCTCAGCAGCGCGAGGCGTTCCTGACGAGCGGCCTCGACGAGTGGCTGACGGGCGCCGAGCGTGACACCCATGCCCGGGTCGCCGCCACCGCGGCCCGGGAGGAGCCCTCGCTCGAGGCGTTCCTCCCCCGGCGCGGGGACGGCCTCGTGCTCTCCGCCTCCGACATCGAGACCTACCGCGCCTGCCCGCTGAAGTACAAGTTCGCGCGCGTCTTCCGGATCCCCCAGGAGCCGACGATGAACCAGCGCTTCGGGATCCTCGTCCACCAGGTGCTCGAGCGCTGGCACGCCGCCGCGAGCGGCTCGCGCGAGGAGCTGCTCGCCCTCCTGGACGTCGGCTGGCGGCGCGGCGGCTTCGGCGACTCCGAGGAGGAGCGGCAGTTCCGGGCCAAGGCCGTGGCGGCGCTCCACCGCTACGTCGAGCGTGACGCCACCGAGGCGTCCGAGCCGGTCTGGCTCGAGAAGGGCTTCCAGTTCACGCTCGGCCGTCACGTGCTCCGCGGCCGGGTCGACCGCGTGGACCAGCTCGCGGACGGCGGCTACGAGCTGATCGACTACAAGACGGGCCGCCCGCGCACCCAGGCCCAGCTCCGCGACGACGTCCAGCTCTCGCTCTACGCGGTCGCCGCGCGGGAGGCCTGGGACGTCGAGAGCTCCTCCGAGGCGTACCACTACGTGCTCGACGACGAGAAGGTTCGCGTCCCCGCCGCCGACATCGACCGCGACTGGATCGCCGAGACCGTCGCCCGCGTGGCCGAGGGGATCGAGGGCCAGGGCTTCGAGCCGACCCCGAGCATCCAGGCCTGCGGCTGGTGCGACTTCCGGATCGCCTGCCCGGTCGCCGAACGCTGAACGCGCGCTCGAGACCACCCCTCGTGGTGAGCATGGATACGTGCCCGCCAGGCGGGCGTAGATCCATTCTCAGCGTGGGGGCTGGCGCGGCGGAAGGACCTGCGCGTGGCATGCTCCCGCGCCATGAGCGCGAAGACGACGGAGGCCGACGCGATCGTCGTCGGCGCGGGGCTGGCCGGGCTGGTCGCCACCTGCGAGCTGATCGACGCGAACAAGCGGGTGCTCCTGCTCGACCAGGAGGGCGAGCAGAACCTGGGCGGTCAGGCGTTCTGGAGCTTCGGCGGGATCTTCCTGGTCGACTCGCCCGAGCAGCGCCGCTGCCGTATCAAGGACTCCTACGAGCTCGCCTGGCAGGACTGGCAGGGCACCGCGGGCTTCGACCGCGAGGACGACCTGTGGCCGCGCCGCTGGGCCGAGGCCTACGTGGCGTGGGCGGCCGGGGAGAAGCGCTCCTGGCTGCACGAGCGCGGCATCCGCTTCCTGCCGAACGTCGGCTGGGCCGAGCGGGGCGGGGGCGTCGCGACCGGACCCGGCAACTCGGTGCCGCGCTTCCACGTCACCTGGGGCACCGGCGAGGGGATCATCGCGCCGTTCGTCGCGCGGGTGCAGGAGGCGCGGAAGCGCGGGCTCGTGGAGCTCTGCTGCCGTCACCGGGTCGACGCGCTCACCCTCGACGGCGGCACCGTCGTCGGCGCGAGCGGTGCCGTGCTCGAGCCGACCTCGGTCAAGCGCGGCGCGAAGAGCTCCCGCGAGGAGATCGGTGCGTTCGCCTTCACCGCCGGCGCGGTGATCGTGACCTCGGGCGGGATCGGGGCCAACCACGAGCTCGTCCGCCGCAACTGGCCGAAGCGGCTCGGGACCGCCCCGAAGCACATGATCGCGGGGGTGCCGGACCACGTCGACGGCCGGATGATCGAGATCACCGAGCAGGCCGGCGGGCACGTCATCCACCCCGACCGGATGTGGCACTACGTCGAGGGCATCCGCAACTGGGATCCGATCTGGACCGCGCACGGCATCCGCATCCTCCCCGGGCCGAGCTCGCTGTGGCTCGACGCGACCGGCAAGCGCCTGCCCGGCCCGAACTTCCCCGGCTTCGACACGCTCGGCACGCTCGAGCACATCATGGGGACCGGGCACGAGCACACCTGGTTCGTCCTGACCCAGAAGATCATCGAGAAGGAGTTCGCGCTCTCCGGCTCCGAGCAGAACCCGGACATCACGAGCAAGAGCATCCGGGAGGTCATCAAGACGCGAACCGGCTCCGGCGCCCCGCCCCCGGTCGAGGCGTTCAAGCAGCACGGCGCCGACTTCGTGGTCGAGCGGGATCTCGCCGCGCTCGTCCGCGGGATGAACGCGCTCACCGAGGAGCCGCTGCTCGACCTCGCGGCGGTGGAGCGGGAGGTCGTCGCGCGTGACCGAGAGATGGACAACCCGTACACCAAGGACGCACAGGTCACCGCGATCCACGGTGCCCGCCGCTACCTGCCCGACCGCATCACCCGTGTCGCCGCACCGCACCGCCTGCTCGACCCCTCGGCCGGGCCGCTGATCGCGGTGAAGCTCAACATCCTCACCCGCAAGACGCTCGGCGGGCTGCAGACCGACCTGGAGTCCCGGGCCCTCGGTGCCGACGGGGCCGCGGTCCCCGGGCTCTTCGCGGCCGGGGAGGTCGCGGGCTTCGGCGGCGGCGGCGTGCACGGCTACCGCTCGCTCGAGGGCACCTTCCTCGGTGGCTGCCTCTTCTCCGGGCGGGCCGCGGGCCGGGCGGCGGCACGCGGGTAGCTCCGCGGCGACCGATCGTCGGTCACGTTCTGGTCGTTCAGCGACCCGAACGTCGCCGCCATCGCCGCCCGGCTCCCGCCGAGGAACGGACGCGGGCCGCCCCTACAGCAGCAGGACGATGAGCAGCAGCAGCGCCGCGGCCGCGAACGCGGCGAGCACGAGGGTGCGGCCGTCGGGGCCGACCGGCGGGCCGGGGTCGGCGTCGGGCGGCGGCGGGAGCGGCGAGGCCCGCGGGCGGTCACGGCCGAGCACGCGCACGGCGTCGCCGCCGAGCTCCTCGTCGCGGTCGCTGCGCGGGACGTAGCGGCGCTGCGAGCCCCGGCGCAGCGGAATCGGACCGGTGTCATCGGGCGGCTCAAGGTCGGCACCGCGGGACGGGACCGCCTCGTGGGCGACGGTCGCGTCGTCGAACTCGCCGTCGTCGGGGGTCGGGTCCGCCTCGTCGATCGGTTCGGCCTCGCCGTCCCGGGCGACCGGGTCGCCCTCGTCGGCGTCCGGCTCAGCCGGCTGAGCGGGCGCCTCGTCGGAGGCTTCCTCGATGTCCATGGTCTCGGTGCCGTCGACCGGTGTCGCGGCGGTCTTCTCCGACCCGAGCTCGTCGACTGGCGCGGCGACGGTCGCCTCCGACCCGTCCTCGACGTCGGCTCGCGCCGGCCCACCATCCTCCGGGC
>JACDAP010000152.1 GCA_013695395.1 Solirubrobacterales bacterium | reverse complement strand
GCCGGGGTTGGCGCCTCGGGCCGGGCCGCAGCGCCCGGACGCCGCCCGGTCAGCCGCTCGAACAGCTCCAGCTGCTCGCCGACGACCGCGCCGATCCGGCGGACGCCCTCGCGGATGGCGTCCTCGCTCACGCCTGAGAAGTTGAGCCGCATCGCGTTCCCGCCCCGGCCGTCGAGGTACGCCGCGCGGCCGGGCACGAAGGCCACGTTGTGCGAGAGCGCCTTGGCGAGCAGGTCGGTCGTGTCGAGGCCCTCGGGCAGCGTGACCCAGACGAAGAGGCCGCCGTCCGGACGCGTCCAGGTCGCGGTGGGGGGCAGGAACTTCTCGAGCGCCTCGAACATCACGTCGCGCCGCGCGCGGTAGACCGCGTTCTGCTCGGCGACGTAGCCGCGCCAGTCGCCGTCACGAAAGAAGGTCGCAACGAACAGCTGCGTGAGCGCGCTCGAGTTGAGGTCGCTCGCCGCCTTTCCGATGTTCATCTTCGCGAGCACCGGGCCCGGTGCCACCGACCAGCCGAGCCGGAGCCCGGGGGAGAGGATCTTGGAGAACGTCCCAAGGGAGATCACGAAGTCGCCGCCGTCGAGCGAGCGGAGCGTGGGCAGCGGCTCGCCCTCGAAGCGCAGGAGCCCGTAGGGGTTGTCCTCGAGAATCAGGAGCTCACGCTCCCGCGCGACCTCGACCAGCCGGCGGCGCCGCGGCAGCGACATGGTCACGCCGGCCGGGTTCTGGAAGTTGGGGATGGTGTAGATGAACTTCGGCGTTCGTCCGGTCGCGTCGAGGCGGTCGAGCGTCTCCTCCATCAGGTCGATCCGCATGCCGTCCGCGTCCATCTCGACCTGCACCACGTCGGCCTCGTAGGCGGCGAAGGCCGGGACCGCGCCGGGGTAGGTCGGCGCCTCGGCCAGGACGACGTCTCCGGGGTCGAGGAGCGTCTTGCAGACGAGGTCGATCACCTGCTGGCCACCGGTGGTGACGAGGATGTCCGCCGGGTCGGCATCGTCGCCCTCGGCCCGGAGCACCTGCCGAATCGCCTCCTTGACCTCCGCGAGGCCCTCGGTCGGGGCGTACTGGAGGGCGCGCGCGGAGCTCTCGGCGGCGACCACGGAGAGGTGCTTGGCCAGGTTCTCGGAGGGGAAGAGGGCGGTGTCCGGCAGCCCGCCGGCCAGGGAGATCACCTCGGGCCGTTGCGTGAGGGCCATGAGGTCGCGCATCGCCGAGGACTTCATGTTCTGCGTGCGCTGCGCGAAGAGGCCGGCGTAGCGCTCGAGGTCCTTGTTCGCGGGCCGGGCTCGCGGGCGGGCCAGAGGCCGGGGCCGCTCGCCGGGGTCGTCTACAGTCATGGCGCCCCGAACGGTACCCGACGTTCGGGACCCCCTCGCACCGTGAACTTCCTCTTCGATCTTCTCCAGGGCGCCGGCCTGGCCGCGGCCAACGGCATCCGCCCGTTCCTGCCTTCCCTGCTCGCCGGCCTGCTCGCCTCGGCGAACATCGGTCTCGATTACGACGGGACCAGCTTCGCCTTCCTGGAGGCACCTGTGTTCCTCGGGATCCTCGCGGGCGCCACCGTGGCGTCGATCGGCGCCGGCAAGGCGCTGCAGACCGACCGGGCGGTCCTCGCTCTCGGGGCGGTCGGCATCGTGCTCGGGATCCTGCAGGCCTCCGCATCGCTCGACGACCGCGCCGACACCTGGTGGCCCGCGATCCCCGTCGGCGCGCTCTGCGCCGTGCTCGCCTTCCTGGTGGCCCGTTCGCTGCTGGCCCGCGTCCGGTCGCGGCTCGACGCGGAGACCGCGGGGGCGCTGCCGTTCTACGCGGAGGCCATCGCCCTCGTCACCGCGGGCCTCAGCATCCTCTTCCCGCCCCTCGCCCTCGTCGCCCTCGGCCTCCTGGTCCGCCTGCTCATCGGCTCGCGCCGGCGCGAGGGCGAGAAGTACGCGGGCCTGCGCATCCTCCGGTAGAGCTCATCGCGTCGCGCAAGCTCGTCCTCGCCGTCATCGACGGCATGCAGCCCGCGGCGCTCGAGAAGGCGATCGCCAGCGGCCGTGCGCCGGTGCTCAGGGCGATCGCGGAGCGGGGCACCCGGACCGAGGCGGCCGCGATGTTCCCGTCAGTCACCCCGGTCTGCGCGACGGCGATCGCCACCGGTGTGCGCCAGGACGAGCACGGTATCCCCGGGATGTGCTGGTACGACCGCGACGAGGGCCGCTACGTCGACTACGGCTCGAGCTTCGCGTCCTCCCGCCGCATCGGCTTCGCGCGGCAGCTGAAGGATCTCATCTACACGATGAACGATCAGCACCTCACCGCGGAGACGATCTTCGAGCAGCTCGACGACGCCGGGCTGCGCACCGCGGGCACCACCTACCTGATCCGGCGCGGCCGTCACGAGCACAAGCCGGCGAAGGCGTCGGCGCTCTCCCGCCTCGCGAGCACCGTGATCCGCAAGCCCGTGATGGGGCCGAAGGAGCTCTTCTACGCCGACCTGTTCGAGAGCCGGGAGACCGGCTGCTCCGGCGCGCTCGGGCTCCCGGGGAGCCGCGACCAGCACACCGGGTGCGTCGGCGCCTACCTGCTCGAACGTGACCTCTGCGACTTCCTGCTCTTCTCGCTGCCCGACAACGACACCCACTCCCACAAGCACGGCCCGGACGGGCAGGTCGCCTCGATCGCCGAGGCCGACCGGCAGCTCGAGCGTCTCGCCCACGCCGCCGGCGGCGTGCAGGCGTTCCTCGACGAGTGGGCCGTGATCGTGATCGCCGACCACTCGCACGCGGAGATCGAGCAGACGATCGGGCTCGAGGAGGCGGTCGGTGCGCGATTCACGGTGCTCCAGCCGAGCGGTCGCCGGGCCGCCGACGCCGAGGTGGCGCTGTGCCCGTCGCAGCGCTCCGCGCAGCTCTACGC
>JACDAP010000144.1 GCA_013695395.1 Solirubrobacterales bacterium | reverse complement strand
CAGCGTGCCGAGCCGGCCGTGCGCGGCGGCACCGTAGATCGCGCCGCCCACCGCGCCGGTCTCGCGCTCGAGATCGGCGGGGGAGCGTACGTGCCGGGCCCGCACCCGGTCGCCGACGCCGAGCCGCGCGATCACCCGGTCGGCCTCGGCCTCCCAGTCGGCGGGCACGCCGGACGGCGCGTTGGCGAGCACGAACCAGTTCTCCCCGTCCTCGGGCGCCTCCCCGGGGTCGCTCACCGAGGAGGTCGAGACGTAGAGCGTCGGGTCGCGGACCGGGCGGCGTGTGCGGAAGAGGTCGTCGAGCTCGCGGTCGTAGTCGGTCGGGAAGCGGATCTCGTGGTGGACCTGCCCCGGAGTGCGACCGTCGACGGCGAGCATGAGCGCGAGCCCGGAGAGCGTGCGCTCCTCCTCATGACGGCCGCCATCGAGCTGCCGGGCGAGGGCGAGCGCGTCCCCGTTCCAGATGACGTGGTCGCCCTCGACGACGCCCGCCTCGGTCCGGACTCCGGCCGCGTGCCGGTGGCGCCCGCGGACGATGCCACGCACCGTGGTCCCCGTTCGCAACTCGCCGCCGAGGGCGAGGAGCCGGTCCGTGAGCGCACGGACGATCGTGTGGATCCCGCCGCGGACGTGCCAGGCGCCGAAGGCGTGCTCGACGTACCCGGCGACGGCCAGCGCGGCCGGTCCCCGCCGCGGGTCGACCCCCGCGTAGGTGCCGAAGCGCTCGATCAGCATGCGCAGCCGCGCGTCGGCGGTGTGGGCGCGGGCCAGGGTGCGCAGCGTGTGCCACGGCTTGATTCGCAGCAGGTCGCGCGGGTCCGGCGTGGGATCGCCCGGCGCGGGGCGGCGGGGCGGCCACGGCGGCGGACCGGTCAGGAAGGGCTGGGACGCATTCCACATCGCCTCACAGGTGAGCATGAACGCCCGCCAGTCGGCGCCGGCTCCCGGCGACCAGCCCTCGAGCGCCACGCACGAGGCCTCGAGGTCCGCGCTCAGCTCGACCGCGCTGCCGTCGGCGAACCGGTAGCGCGTCACCGGCTCGACCGGGACGAGCTCCGGAAGCGTGGTGCCGGTGTCGGAGAAGAGCTCCTCCACGACCCACGGCATCGTCAGCAGCGACGGCCCGGAGTCGAAGCGCCACGTCCGCGCGCCCTCCACGAGCTCGACCCGCCCCGCCTTCCCGCCCGGCTCCTCACCCTGCTCGAGCACGCAGACCTCGTGCCCGGTCGCGGCGAGGCGGACCGCGCAGGCGAGGCCCCCGACCCCGGCGCCGACCACGACGACGCGCATCAGCGAGCACCGCCCGGTCGGACGCGCGGGCGCAGACGCGCGCGCAGCGCCGGTGCCGCGAAGGCGCCCATCGCGAGCCCCCCGGCGATCGCGACGCGTGGTCGCTTCCAGAAGAGCACGTTCGCGACCGCCTCCCCGACCCAGGTCCAGGTGTAGACCGCGAGCGAGACGTCGGCGCCGCCCTCGCGCGGATCGTCGGGCCCTGAGACCAGCGCCCAGGCTGCGAAGACGCCCGTCGCGGTCAGGAACCAGCCGAGGAAGTTCTCCGCCGGGACGCCCTCGTATCGCCCGCCCTGTGGCCACTCCCAGTAGCCGTCGCGGACCATCCGCGGGTCGACGTAGACGTCCCAGGCGGTGAGCGCTCCGGCGGCGAACAGGACGCGGGCGCCGCGTCGCTCGGTGAGCAGGCCGGCCACCGTCCAGGCCGGGCGGCTCATCATCGCCCACGAGGCGGCGACCGCGAACGGGACACCCCCGACCCCGGGACCGAGCTTGGCCGTGTAGCGATAGCGACCGAACGGTCGCCCAGTGCGGACCGCCAGGAGCTCGGTCGCGTACCCGAGCGCCCCGGCCAGCCCGACCGTCCCGAGCGCCCGACCCGCACCGTCGACCTCGACGGCGTCGCTCGCGGTGGTGGCCAGCAGCAGCCCGACGATCCCGTGCGTCGCGGCGGTCCGCCGCTCGGCCGGCAGCTGCGGGTAGGCGAGCTGGACGCCCACGAGCGCGGCCAGGAGCGGGCGGGAGGGACGCATGAACGGGGGCCGAGTGTAGGTCCACCGCCTCCCCGTTCCCGTGCCAGTCGCCGGTTTCCACCCACCGGCAGGGCCCCGCCGACGTCGCGTTCAGGAGGTGGCGCGCCAGCCGCGGTTCAGCAGCACCTGCGCCTGCCGCCCGGGGTTCGGCGAGTGCAGGAGCACCACGCCGAGGCGGCGCCCGTCCCGTTCGGCCGCGCCCAGGAAGCAGCGCCCCGCCGTCCGGGTGTACCCGGTCTTGATCCCGAGCGTGCCCCGGTAGGCGGCCTTCAGCAGCGGGTTGTGCGTGTAGAGGTAGAGCTTGCCTCCCTTGGTCGGGAACGGCAGCACCGCCCTGGGCCGCTTGACGATCTCGGCGACCCGGGGCTCGTCGAGCGCCGCGCGGGCGAGCGCGGCGAGATCCTGGGGGCAGGAGTAGCCGGTGTCGTCCAGGCCGTCGGGCGAGGCGAACGAGGTGCAGCTCAGGCGCATCTCCTGGGCGGTCTCGTTCATCAGCGCGACGAAGTCCTCGACGCTGCCGGAGACCTCCTCGGCCAGGGCGACCGCCGCGTCGTTGCCCGAGACGAGCATCAGCCCGTTCAGCAGCGCGCTCACGCCGACCGTCCGCTTCTTGGGGAGGATCCCGATGCGCGAGCCGGGCCGCCCCCGGGCCCGTCGGGAGATCCTGATCCTCGTCCCCGGCTCGATCTCCCGCGCGGCGATCAACGCGGTCATCGTCTTGGTCACGCTGGCGATCGGCAGCCGGCGCAGCGCGTTCCGGCGCCAGAGCACCTCACCGGTGTCGAGGTCGAAGAGCAGCCCGGCGCGGGGTGGCTTGTCGAACTTCGCGACCACCGGGTCGGAGATGTCGTCGAGCTTGACGGCCAGGGGCGTCGGCGGGATCGACGGGGCGACCGGGCCGTTGGCGACCTGGAGGGACGGCGAGCCGTCGGCCTCGGCCTGCACGACCGGGGCTCCGGCCTTCGCCTCGAGGGCGTCCTGCTGCGCCCGCGCGATCTGCGCGGCGGCGCCGGCCCCCTCGTCGACCGGGAGGTCCGCGTTCCCCGCGTCGCAGCCGCTCAGCCCGAGCGCGGCCACGGTGGCGAGCAGGGCGATCGGACGCGGCCGGGGCACCGGCACTCGAGGCTACTCCGGCGGCTGGCGGAGCGCGCCGATGATGCCGAACGCGAAGAACCCCAGCACGAGCAGGGAGATCGCCTCGAGCGGCCCGAAGCGTCCGGTGTCGACGATCACGTAGCCGGTCAGCGTGCCGAAGGAGATCAGCACGGCGAGGGAGGCGACCAGGACGGGACGGTAGTGCACAGCCGAAGCAGCCTCGCAGGTCCGGCTCAAGCTCGGCGCAGCCGCGACGCGTCGGCCTCGGGCGCGCGGTAGGTCGCGAAGAGCTTGATCAGCAGCAGGCCGAGCACGAAGCCGCCGATGTGGGCGAAGTAGGCGACGCCGCCCCCGCCGCCGGTCGGGTCGGTGAGGTCGAAGGCGCCGAAGGCGACCTGCTGCACGAACCAGAAGCCGAGCACGAGGAAGGCGGGGATCTCGATGAGCGTGACGAAGAAGATGATGAAGATCCCCGTCACGACCCGGGCTCGCGGGTAGAGGACGAGGTAGCCACCGAGGACGCCCGCGACCGCGCCGGAGGCCCCGAGGGTCGGGACGGCTGCGTTCGGCTCCACGACGACCTGCAGCGCGAGCGCGGCCACCCCGGCCAGCAGGTAGAAGAGCACGAACCTCACCCGGCCCATCGAATCCTCGACGTTGTTGCCGAAGATCCACAGGAAGAGCATGTTGCCGCCCAGGTGGAGCAGCCCGGCGTGGGTGAACATCGAGGTGAAGACGGTGGCCCAGGTGGGCAACTGGTCGCCCGCGACGTCCCCGACCCCGGCCTGTCCCTCGCAGAGGAGCTGCTGCCCGCTCACCGCGCACTCCTTCCCCGGGTTGCTGAGCTCGTAGGGGATCGCCGCGTAGCCGGTGAGTGCCTCCTGGTCGAGCGAGTTCCCACTCAGGTCGATCCCCGACTTCTGCTGCAGGAACAGGTAGGCCAGGACGTTGATCGCGATGAGCACGACGGTCACCACGGGGAAGCGCCGGGTCGGGATGTTGTCCTTCAGCGGGAACACCCCGGGCACGGTACCCGCGCACCGATCGCTCACGCTCGCGTACGGTCGGCGGATGGACGCCGAGGCCCGCGCCGATCTCGAGCAGCTCGTGGCCGAGGGGCTCGCGGGCCTGCGGGAGCACCCGACGCCGCTGCTGGCCGAGCGGTTCGCCTGCGTGCTCGGCGTGCCGCCCTCGCTGGCCGGAGCGACGAGCGCGGAGACGGCGGCGGTGGTCGCGGCACTCGAGACCGACG
>JACDAP010000139.1 GCA_013695395.1 Solirubrobacterales bacterium | reverse complement strand
GGGGCGCGGAAGGCGTCGCCGGAGGGTCTCGAGATGGCCGGTGCCCTCGGTCGCGGGTTGTCCGAGGCGGGGGTGACCGTCGTCAGCGGGATGGCCCTCGGCATCGACAGCGCCGCGCAGGACGGCGCGATGGGAGGGGGCGGGGCGACGGTCGCGGTGCTCGCCGGGGCGGCGGAGATCGCCTACCCGCGCAGCAAGGCGGCACTCCACCGCCGGATCGTCGCGGAGGCCTGCGCCGTCTCCGAGTTGCCGCCCGGCTTCGAGCCGTTCCGCTGGTGCTTCCCCGCGCGCAACCGCATCATCGCCGGCCTGGCCGAGCTGACCCTCGTCGTCGAGGGAGCCGAGCGCTCCGGGTCGCTCATCACCGCCGACTTCGCGATGGCCCTCGGGCGTGAGGTCGCCGCCGTCCCCGGACGGGCGACGAGCCCCCGGACCCGCGGGACCAACGGGCTCCTCCGCGACGGCGCGACCATGATCCTCGGGGTCGGGGACGCCCTGGACGCGGTGCTCGGGGCGGATCGCTCCCGCTCGAGGTCGCCGCGCCCGGCCGCGCTGACACCCGAGCTCGCGATCCTGCTCGACGCCGTGGCCGCAGGACAGGACACCGTCGCCGCCCTGGCCGGCAGTCCCGCCGCGGCCGACGCCGCGCTGCTCGGCCTCGTCGAGCTCGAGGGCAGCGGGCACGTACGCAGGATCGGCGGCGGCCGCTACGTCGTGACCCCCGGGCGCTCGTAGGGTGGGCGCATGCCCCGCCGGCCGCCCGTCTGCCTCACCATCGCCGGCTCGGACTCCGGGGGCGGGGCCGGGATCCAGGCCGACCTGAAGGCCTTCGCCGCCTGCGGCTGCCACGGTGCGTGCGCCATCACTGCGCTGACCGCACAGAACACCGTCGGGGTGCAGGCCGTCCAGCCGATCGCCGGGCCGTTCGTCGTCGCGCAGGTGCGATCGGTGGTCGAGGACCTCGACGTCGCCGCGGTGAAGATCGGCATGCTCGGCGATGTCGCCACGATCGGTGCCGTCACCGAAGCCTTGGCGCTCGTCCCGGCCGGGGTCCCCGTCGTGCTGGACCCCGTGATGGTCGCCGAGTCGGGTACCCGGCTGCTCGACGAGGACGCGGTGCAGGCGCTCCGGGAGCTGCTCGCGTGCGTGACCGTCGCGACCCCGAACCTGCCCGAGGCACGGGTCCTCGCCGACGCGCCGGAACTCGGCGACGCCGAGCAGCTGGCCCGGCGCATCCACGCCCTCGGTGCCTCCGCAGTCGTCGTGACCGGCGGACACCGCGATCGAGCCGAGGACCTGCTGTTCGACGGCGTGACGCTCACCCGCCTCGACGGCCCCCGCCACCCAGACGGCGCGGCCCACGGGTCCGGATGCACACACGCCAGCGCACTGGCTGCGCACCTCGCCCACGGGTTTTCCCTGCAGGACGCGGCCGCCGCCGCACGGCGCGTCGCGGGCGCGGCGGTCCGCGACGGCCTGCGCGAGGTGGGGGCGGGAGCGGGCCCCGTCGACGTCCTCCAGGTCCGCGGACGAACGCCGGAGCGCCCGGCCGCCTGACGAGGTGTCCGGTCCGGCTCAGATGGTCAGGCGCTTTGTCATACTCGTGCGCGATGAAGTTCCTCCGGATGAAGCCTGGGCACGGCGAGATCCTCCTCACGGAGGGCGATCCGGCCGTGCGCGAGGAGGAGGAGCAGCTCGTCGCCGCGTTCCGCGAGCAGCTCGAGCTCGGCATGTGGGCCGCAGTGCCCGAGCAGGCTCCGGGCGGCCGCCGCCGGGCGCGGATGGTCACCGAGTTCGGCCAGATCCCGAGCGACGCCGAGCGGGTCATCTTCTTCCCGCGCGCCGCCGGCGGCTGAGGGCTCCCCACGGTGCTCCTCGCGATCTTCGCCACGGGCATCGTCATCGTCGCCCTGCTCTGGGAGGTCTGCCACCCACGCCTCGCCGAGGAGCTCGACAAGCGTCGCGCCCGTCGCGCGTTCGTCGAAGGCGTCGGCTTCGACCCCGGCCGCGAACGCCGGGCCGAGCAGCGTGCCCGTCAGCTCCTGAAGTCCTGCGTGAACGAGGAGGAGTGGGCGATGTACCGCGACCTCGGGTTCATCCGGGTCTGGGGCCGCAACGCCGACGGGCCTGCGATCGGTGGTACGGAGCGGACGCTCGAGGGGGCGCCGTACGCCTACCTCGTCTACCCGCACAAGCCGATCGTCTCCTACCTGCCGCAGACCCGCCAGCTGCTCAGCGAGTACTGCGTGGAGTTCCCCGACGAGACCAAGCCGTACGGCTCGACCCGCCTGCCGGACTCCGACGACGCGCTGGCCAAGTGGATGGCGCTCACGGGCGACGAGCGACGGCTGATCGCCACCGCGAACATGCACCTGCCGGGTCGCCAGGTCGATCCCAAGCAGGTCCAACGTGACCTCTGGCGTCTGGCCGAGTGGGAGCGCGCACGTATGGCCAAGGACCGCCGCTCCACCAGCGGCGCGCAGACCTGAGCGGCACCGCCCGCCGGCCCCGCACGTGCACCGCTCGCCGGTAGTCTGCCGCGGGTGAGCACCACCGGATTCGACGTCAAGCACCGCTCCCGCGAGATGACCGAGGGCCCGCACCGCGCGGCCGCGCGGTCCTACTACCAGGCCATCGGCTTCGACGACGAGGCGATGAGCAAGCCGATCATCGGCGTCGCCTCGACCTGGATCGAGACGATGCCCTGCAACTACCACCTGCGGGCGCTGGCCAAGCAGGTCAAGGACGGCATCCGGGCCGCCGGCGGAACGCCGATGGAGTTCAACACGATCGCGATCTCCGACGGGATCACGATGGGCACGAGCGGGATGAAGACCTCGCTCGTCTCCCGGGAGGTGATCGCCGACTCGATCGAGCTCACCGCCCGCGGCTACAACTTCGACGCCGTCGTCTGCCTGGCCGGCTGCGACAAGACGCTCCCCGGGACCGTCATGGCCCTCGCCCGGCTCG
>JACDAP010000137.1 GCA_013695395.1 Solirubrobacterales bacterium | reverse complement strand
TTGCTGTCGATCGACTTCAAGCCCGGTCAACTGGTGTCCGGCGCGCCGGGTGGGGCGGGGCCTCAAGGTCCGCAGGGCTTGAAGGGGAACACTGGCACGAACGGCACTGACGGGGCTCCGGGGCTTCAAGGTCCGAAGGGCGATCAGGGGGCTCAGGGCACCCAAGGCCCGACAGGTCCTTTCCCCTCGACGCTGCCGTCGGGCAAGACAGTGGTGGGCGTCTTTGACGTAGAAGGCAACGCCGCAGCGTCAGGTGGCGTCCTAACGTCCCAGCTGTCCTACGTTTTCCGCGCTCCAGATCAGACAGAGGTCTACATCAAGAGCGGGACGACGGACCCCAACTGCCCCGGGACCCACACTGACCCCACGGCAAATGCAGGCTTCACCTGCATCTACGAACAGGCCTCGATCGCGGCCTCCAGCAATCGCGGAATCAACTTCAGAAGCACATCCGGCGTCAGCCTCTACGTGTTCTCAGCGGGGTCTGGCTTCTTCGGTATGTACGGCACTTGGGCCGCTACCGCGCCGTAGCGCTGGTGTGCTGGTGTGCTGGGAGCACACCGCAGGTCGGACACTGGAATGCCTGGGTGCAGTGCACCTAGGCGTCACCCCTCGCAGGGCCCGGAGGTACTGCACCTGCCGATCCAGCTCACCGTCAGCGACGTCTGCTCGGACTTCTGCGCCGAGAGCCCGCCCGTGGCGATCCTCGCGGTGACGTAGTCCGAAGGCTGCAGGGAGGCCACCGCGGTGACGGACTGGAACCACGGCACGGACGTGAAGGTCGGGATCGTCTCACTTGCGATGGCGGTCCCGTTCTTCTCGATCTGCAGCGTGCACGGCCCGGTCGTGCAGGCGCTGGAGTACTGGACGCTCAGCGCGATGGCGTAGTAGCCGGGATAGCGGGAGGTGACGCGAGCGGCCGTCGCGCCCGTGTCGTGCATGGCCGCCGTGTCCCAGTACTCGCTGCTCCACGAGATGGCGCCGTTGGTCGTCGAGGCGCCCGACACCTTCGCGCTGGGGATCACGCCGAGCTTGTCCGCGCCGACGGCGCTGTCCGCGAGGGCGGCCGAGGTCACCGCGCCGGCGGCGAGGGTGGGCGCGGGATAGGTGCCGCTGAGCGCGCCCCCGGCGTCGCCCGTCAGCGCGCCCGCATCGCCCTTGTCGCCCGTGTCCCCCTTGGTCCCCGGGATCCCCGGGTCTCCGGTCTTCCCGCGCGCGCCCACGGGCCCCTGGGGCCCGCGACGGAGCTGCCCCCTACGGAAGTCCCTGGCGCGCAGGCTGCCGTCGCGCACATCCGCGCTCGTCAGGCTCCCGTTGCGCACGTCCGCGCCCGTCAGGCTCCCGTTGCGCACGTTGGCACCGGTGATCGTCACGGCGGCGTACGACGTGCCACCCAGGGCCACGAAGAGCGCGAGGCCCGACGTGACGTTCGCGAACGACAGCTTCATGGTCGGTCTCCTCCGGTGTGCTTGTCCAGGGTCATCGCAGGCGCTCCACGGTGGAGACGCTCCCATCGCGGTGGCGGAACTCGAGCTTCACGAGACCCTTGCCGGCGGCGAACCAGCTCGTCCGCGTCCCGCTGCCGAAGCGGAAGCCCTTCTGCACCAGCACGGAGCGGACCCCGACGGCGCGGAAGGTCCCGATCGGCGTGCGAATCCGCCGGCTGGGCAGGACGGTCGAGGTGCCCCGGACCCCGAAGACCTTGTCGTCGCGACTCCCGCGCTTGTTCTTCCATGTCTGTCCCGCCACGGGGTAGGCGGGGAGCACCGGGTTGAAGCCGAAGGCCATGAGATCGAAGGGCGTGAACAGGCGCCGGCGCTTGTCCGCCGGGAGGCTCGCCGGGCCGAGCGGCGGAAACGTCGCGAGCGACGCCGCGCGGGTGAACCCGGAGACGTTGACCACCCCGCCCAGCCGGGAGGAGAACACGTAGGAGCCCGCCACCCGCAGGGGGCCGGAGACGTTCTTGACGTCGACGCGGGCAGTGTTGTTGATGACCTCGGCGACCTCGAAGTCCTGAACCGACCCCTTGCGCATGTGCTTGGAGTTGCGCCAGCGGAAGCGCATCTTGTCGCCACGGTTGAGCGGGAGGAGCGCAGCGTCGGACGGGAGCGGGCGCGGCTCGAGGGTCGTCGCGGCGAGCTCGGACTCGGTGACCTCGCCTCCCGTGTGGCGGAAGCGGACCTTCACCGGGCCGACGCCGCGAACCCACCAGACCGTCCGCACGCCACTGCCGTACGGGTCCCCGATGGCACCCGCCTGGTTGACCTCGGTCTCGACGACGGCCGCCCGGACGCCGCGGGGGAAGGCGGGCACGGCGATGACCTCGCGGCCGACGTACCGGCTGGAGCTCGAGACGTCGTTGCCCGCACCGCCGGCCGAGTTCCAGCGCGCCCCTCGGACGAGGGGCTCCAGGAGGACGGGCGAGCGATTGCCCCAGATGAGCATGTAGTGCGTCCCGGCGAGGCTGTTGGCGCACTGCTCCGCGCTCGAGCAGAGGATCGGGAACTCAGGCGGCGGCGGGGTGCTCGCCCAGTTGAGGTTGACCAGGCCGAGCGCGGTGCGGCGGTAGTCCACCTCGCCCTGGGCCGCGACGGCGTCGGCCGCATTGGGGAGGCCCTCCGTGGTCCAGGCCAGACGGAACCCGGACCCCTCCCTGCTCTCGACGGTGTAGCGCTCGATGGTCCGGCGCTGCGCGTACGTCGAGTCGTACCACTCGTAGGTCCAGCTCCCGTCGTCGGGGCTGGGCAGCCACTGCTCGAGCGGGTCGCTGAGCGACGGGACCACCGGAGGCGTCGCGGCCCCGGCCCCCGGGACGAGCACGAGCGCCAGCGCGGTGACGATGGCAACCGGGAGAACACGGAGTGACATCTCAGCCGACAGTAGTCGACGCGAACCGTCCTAAACGTCGATCGACGAATGTACTACTGCGTCCTTGTGATGACCGGATCCATCCCCGCGGAGCAGATCGGATCCAGCTCGCGTGGGCGTCGTCATCGCCGGCTCGGACGACCGCCCCCGGTGCGATCGCGTCCTCCATCGCGCCGTGCGCGGCATGTTCGAGGCCCAGGATGTGGCCGAGCTCGTGGACCAGCACCGACACGAGATCGATCCGGTCCGCCGGCGGAGCGGTGGACGGGTCGGTGTGCCAGCCCCAGCCTGCGGCGTCGGCGTCCAGGACGATCCGGGTCCCCGTGGTGGACCCCAGGGCAAGTCCGGGGAGGTCGCCGACCACGACACTCACCGCGGCGAGTGCCGCGGGATCGGCGCCCGCGGCCGTCCACTGCGCGATCGCGGCGGCCAGCGCGGGCGCGATGGCGGCGGGGGCGAGGGTGTCCGCATCTCCGGGCCCGGCGGCCGAGGCCAGGAGCAGCCTCTCGTTGTCGACGATCGTCATGACTGCCGAGGAGGCCACCAGCGTCGCCCCGCCGGTCGGCGAGGTGAGCGTGACGCCGAAGGTCTCGTCGCCCTCGACCAGCCGGTCCCCGATCACCGACACCGTGAACGTCGCGGAGGTCTGCCCCGCGGCGAACGTCAAGGTGCCGAACGCCGCCTTGTAGTCCTTTCCGGCGAGCGCGAAGCCCGCGCCCGTCCCCGTGGCGCCCGTGGCGTAGCTCACGGTCACGGGCGTGGCGCTGGCCCGCGACAGCCGCACGGTGACGACGAAGGCGACGGTTCCCTTGTCGCCCTCGATGACCTGCTGCGCGGCGATCGAGATCGTGAGCGGCGCGTCGGGTGCGCCGGGCGCGTCGGCGATCGTCACGGTCCCCGCGGCCGACGCGCCGGCGCCGTAGGCG
>JACDAP010000117.1 GCA_013695395.1 Solirubrobacterales bacterium | reverse complement strand
GCTCGACACCACGCTGGCGATCGTCTCCGGCGGCGGCCAGGTCGTCCAGCAGACGATCGACGGCCTCCTCGGTCCCCGCTTCGACGACACCCTGCTGAACCCGACCTCCTCCGAGCAGGTCGACATCGCGCCCACCGCGATGGCCCTCTTCGCGCGGCGCGCACCGTCGGGCAGCCAGGGCCGGGTGCTCACCGAGGCGTTCACGCCCGGCACGATCCCCCCGGTCGTCGACCCACCGGGCTCGCTGCCGACACCGATTGCCGCAGGCCCCGTCCCCGCGACCACGACCTGCGCGGCCGCCGACGGCTTCCGCTCGCTCAGCGTGCGCACGAGCAAGCGAGGATTGCGGTTCTCCTTCGCGCGCCGCGGCACGGGCAAGGCGCGCTTCGACGTCTTCCGCCAGTCCGACGGCACGCGAGTCGTGGGGAACCGCCTGGTCGCCCGCTTCGCCCGCACACGGAGCTTCACCTGGTCGGGGAAGGGGAACCGGGCCCGGACGGGGGAGGGCTACTACTTCGTCCGCGCCCGGGTGCGCACGCCGAGCGGGCGCGTCGACGAGCGCCGCGTGGCCTTCCGACGGCTGAACGGACGCTTCCGCGCCCGTCGCGCCTTCGACCGCACCCCGTCCTGCCGGCTGGTCTCGAGCTTCAAGCTCGAGAGGACCGTCTTCGGCGGTCGCGGCAACCGCGCGCTGTCGATCGCTTTCCGTCTGGAGAGCACCGCACGCGTACAGGTCGAAGTCCTCCGCGGGAGCCGCGTCGTCAAGCGGTACCGCACCCAGACCCGGCGACGGGGGACCACGCACCGGCTGCGCCTCGCTTCCGAGGGGCTGCGCCGCGGTGACTACGTGGTCCGCCTGACGGTGGTCACCGCCCGCGGCGCGCGCAACGCCGCGCGGCTCACCGTGCGGCGGCTGTAGGAGCCTGTTGATCTCTTCCCGCGCCCGCCGGAAACCGGCTCGCACGGGCGATCCGGCGATCCGGCGGACACGGTCGAAAGTTCAACAGCCTCCTGGCCCGCCAGTCGGGCCGGCCGCGGCCGACGCGCGTCCGCCGGTGCCCGGGCTCAGGGTGCAGCGGTGCCCGCGGTGACCTGCTCGACCACGACGTCGGTGCTGCCGCGGGCGACGGAGAACCGCGCGATCGTCTGGATGTCGGTGACGCCGTTGTCCTTGATCGTGGGCGGGGAGCGGAAGCTCACGTCGAGCCGGTCGGAGCGGGCCTCGATGACGCCGTAGCCGCGGCGGGCGGCGTCGATGTAGCGCAGGTGGGGGTTGTTCAGCAGCAGGCTCGCCTCGGAGAGCGCGCCGATTCCGGCGTCGAGCTCCTGCTGCGGGGAGAGCAGGTCGACCACGCCTTCGGAGGTCACGGAGCCGCAGACGAACTCGGTCGCCACCGCGGTCTCCCCGGCGGTCTGTCGGCCGCTCGGCGTCACGCGGCCGGCGAAGAACGTGTGGATGTCGCCGGTGATGAAGCTCACGTCGCGGAGCGGCTGCCCGGTGGGGTTGGCTCCGCCGATGAACTCGGCGATCTCGCGCCGCTCGGCGCCGTAGCCGTCCCAGGAGTCCAGGGTCACCGGGTTCTGGGCGACGGTGACGTCGAAGGACATGATCATCACCTGGTTGCCGACGAGCTTCCAGGCGGCGTCGGAGGTGACCAACGCATCCTTGAACCAGGCCTTCTGCGTGTCGCCGAGGAACGCCCGCGGGTCGTTCGCCTCGGCGCAGGGCTGCAGCGCGGCGTCCCCGCAGGGCTGATCGCTCTTGAACTGGCGTTCGTCGAGGAGCAGCAGTTCCGCGTTCTTCCCGAGCTTCATCGAGCCGTAGATCCGGTTGGGGTCGCCGGGCACGCGGATCCGCGGCATGTGCTCGAAGAACGCGGCGTAGGCGCCCGCCTGCCGGTCGGCGAAGGGGATCCGGCGGTCGAGCGTGGCGTCCCCGGGGAGCCCGCCGGCGTAGTTGTCCTCGACCTCGTGGTCGTCCCAGATCGCGATCAGCGGGTAGCGCTGGCGGACGTCGATCAGGCGCTGATCGGTGTGGTAGAGCGCGTACTTGTCTCGGTACTCGGGGAGCGTCTGGACCTCGCCGTCCCCGTTTGCTCCCGTGGTGTCCGCGCGGGTCCCTTCCTCGCCGTAGAACGGTCGCTCGTAGATGTAGTCGCCGAGGCAGACCACGAGGTCGAGGTCCGGCTCGCGGCTGAGGCCGTGGTGCGGCGTGTAGAAGCCCGCCTCGAAGGCCTGGCAGGAGAAGAACCCGATCCGGACCGGGTCGTTCGAGTCGGCCTTGGTGGTGGTGAAGCGGCCGACCGCCGAGGTCGTGTCGCAGCTGAAGCAGCGGTAGTAGTACTCCGTGCCCGGGGCGAGCCCCTCGACCCGCTGGAGCGCAGTGAAGCCCGCCTCGGCGCCGGCCAGCGCATCCTGGCGGTGGATCACCTTGGCGAAGCCGGGATCGGTGCTGACCTCGAACTGCACCCGGCTCGTGCGGTCCAGGCCGCCGACCCGGGACCAGAGCGTGATGCCGCTGTCGGTCTGCTGCCCGCTCGAGACGCCCTGCGCGAACGTGCCGCCCCGGGCGACCGGGACGCGGGACTGCGCGAGCGCGAACGGGTCGCGCCAGGCCATCAGCGCGGCGGCGCTTGCGGCGGCTCCACCGAGGAAGGTCCGACGGCTGTACGCGGGGGATGCCATGTGGGCGCGGACGGTACCGGGCGGGGCTGCCGGAGGAGGCGATTCGGTGAACGCGGTGTGAAGAGCGGCGCGTCGTCTCGGGGGTCTGCGTCAGACTGCCCGCCGTGCCCCGTCTCGTCCCCCTCGCCGGTGGTCTGCTCCTGGCCCTCGCCATCGGCGTCGCGATCATCGCGGGCTTCGGCACCGGCGCCGCGTGCGCCCAGTCCGGTGTGGCGCCCCGGCTCGACTGCGGAAACGGGACCGGGCCCGCGGCGAGCGCGCCGGCGGACGGCTGCTCGGTGGCGAACCTGCTCCGCGACGTCCGCGTGCGCCGCGACGGCCGTGGCCTGCGTGTCAGCTACCGCCGCCGCGCCGCGGGCATCGTTCGCGTCGACGTCTTCCAGAGCGCGACCGAGGCCCGGATCTTGGGCGAGCGGCTCGTCTTCCGCAGCTCCTCGCGGAAGGCCACGCGGGTCCGCTGGAGCGGGAAGCGCCAGAAGCGGCGTGCCCGCGCCTCGGCCGACGGCGTGTTCTTCGCGCGGATCTCGATCACCGCGGCGTCCGGGCGCAGGGACATTCGCCGCGTGGCCCTCGTCCGCCGCGGGAGCCGCTTTCGCACCCGCCCGACCTTCCAGCGCGCCTCCTCCTGCCGTGGCGCCCTGCGCAACTTCAAGCTCGAGCGACCGGCGTTCGGCGGCGCGGCGAACCGGGCTCTCGACGTCTCCTTCCGCCTGGCCGGGGACGGCCGCGTGACCGTCGACCTGCTGCGGGGCACCACGCGGGTGCGGCGCCTCTCGAGCGCCGAGCGCGAGGGTGGGACGCTGCACCGCGTGCGGCTCTCCTCCGAGCGGCTGCGACGGGGTGTCTACCGGGTGCGCGTGCGCGCGAGGGTCGCAGACAGGACCACCACCTCGACGCTCACGACGCAGCGGGTGTAGCGGCGCGTCAGCGCCGCAGTCGCCCAGAGCGGGTCCGCTCGCGCCGAGGCGCGCGCGGGGTGGAGGCTTCAGCGCTGCGCGGGCAGCCGGATCTGGCGCAGGACGAACGCCCGGGAGGTGAC
>JACDAP010000098.1 GCA_013695395.1 Solirubrobacterales bacterium | reverse complement strand
GACGAACGGTCCATGCCGTCCATCTCCCAGTAGACGCCGTCGAAGTAGAAGTCGCAGATGCGGCCGTTGTCGAGCACCTTGTGCATTTCGAACGGGGTGCCCTGCTCGACCAGCCATTCGCACATCTCCCGCTCGGGCCAGCTCGCGCACCACATGCCGTTGGAGGCGATCGAGCAGTGGCCGTATCCGGGTCCCGTGTCGTAAGCGGCCCGCACGTTCGCGATGGTTCGCTCGACCTGAGCCTTGCGCCAATCGGGATCGTTGGCCCAGAGCCACTTCACGCGCTCGTGCATCGCGGCCACGCCGGCCCGCGTCATGTCCGGGTGGAGCGCATGCATCCGCTGCATGTGGGCGACAAGCTCCTCAGGCGGCCGGGCGGCCTGCTGCGCCTTCATACGCACTGAGGCAGCCCGATCCCATTCGGCGCGCTCGGGCGACCGCGCGAGGCGGGTCATCGTCGTCCTCCGCGCCTCGCGCTGGGCTTCGGAGACCATGGGGGTGGTGATGAGCTCCATCCCGACCGCGAGCCGCTCGACGGGGAGGTATCCCTCGGTCGAGAGGAACCGGTGTTCGGCCGTCGCCTTGACCTGCCGACCGCTGGCGCACCGAAGGCGGTACACGGGCTTACGCCCGGTCTTGACGATGCGCTGGATGCGGTGCGGCCTGACCTCGCCATCGGCCCACATGGCCATGATCTCGGGGACCTGCCTGGAGTAGGCCGTCGAGAGCCGCAGGCGCTCACCATCGGGCGTGATCACGCGGGTCTCGGAGGACAAGCACTTGTTGAAGGAGTAGTCAGCAGACTTCTGGTTGGTCTCCCAGAGCCAGTCGATGACCGCCGGAGAGGTGCCCGATGCCTGGCAGCCGGCCCGGAACTCGGGCTCGAGCTTGGCCATCGCCTCGCGGTTCTTCTTGCCGATCGCCTTGCGCAGATCGTCGGCCATCGCCCCGCTGAAGCCGCCGAGCGCCTTGGAGATCTGCATGGCCTGCTCCTGGTACAGGATCACGCCGTAGGTGTCGCCGATGATCGACTCGAGGCGCTCGTCGCGCATCTCGACGTTCTCGGGGCTCCGCTTTCCACGGGCGTAGGTCGGGATCTGGTCCATGGCGCCCGGCCGGTAGAGCGCCACCAGGGCGACGAGGTCGTTGAACTCGGTCGGCTTGACCTGCCGCAGCGCCGCCTGCATGCCCTCGGACTCGAACTGGAAGACGCCGACCGAGTCGCCGGCGGCAAGCATCTCGTAGGTTGTCGCGTCGTCCATGGGCAGCGTGTCCATGTCCGGGCGGGTGGTGCCTGAGCGCTCGATGATGTCGAGGGCGGCCTCGATGACGTCGAGGTTCCGCAGGCCCAGGAAGTCCATCTTCAGCAGGCCCAGCATCTCGATCGGCTTCATCGAGTACTGCGTGACCATCTTGTAGATCTTGTTGCCGTGCTCGTCCACCGCGCGGGCGTCGGCGAGCTGCAGCGGGACGACGTCGGTCAGCGGCATCCCTGCGATGACGACGGCGGCGGCGTGGATCGAGTTGTTCCGCACCACGCCCTCGAGGCCGCGGGCCACGTCGATGACCTGCTTGGCGGTCGGGTCCTCGTCGTAGGCCTTGCGGAGGTCCTCGCCTTCCTCGAGGCACTTCGCGAACGTCGGCGAGCGCCCCTGCTCCGGGTCGGGGATCAGCTTGGCCAGGCGGTCACCGACGCCGTAGTCGTGACCGAGCACGCGCGCGGCGTCCTTGGTCGCGGCCCGGGGGAGCATCTTGCCGAACGTGATGATCTGCGCGACCGATTCGCGGCCGTACTTCTCCACGACGTACTGCATGACGCGCTCGCGGCCCTTGACCGAGAAGTCGATGTCGATGTCCGGCATCGAGACGCGCTCGGGGTTGAGGAAGCGCTCGAAGAGCAGCCCGTGGTGGAGGGGGTCGAGGTCGGTGATCCGCAGCGCGTACGCGACGAGCGACCCGGCCGCCGAGCCACGGCCGGGGCCGACCGCCACGCCGTTGTCCTTGGCCCACTTGACGAAGTCCCAGACGATCAGGAAGTAGGCGTCGAAGCCCATCTTCCCGATGACCCCGAGCTCCATCTCCATCCGCTCGACGGCCGCGCCGGGGAGCGGGTCGCCGAAGCGCTCACGCAGGCCCTCGAGGACGCGCTCGCGCAGGTAGACGCCCTCGTCGTGCCCCTCCTCGAGGAACCGCGGGATGAGCTGCTTGTCGAGCTCGATCTCGAGCTCGCAGCGCTCGGCGATCTCGACGCTCGAGGCGAGCGCCTCGGGCCACTCGGCGAAGTCACCGGCCATCTCCTCGTTGTTCTTGAGGAAGAACTCGTTGGTGTCGAAGGACATGCTCGGCGCGGCGAGCGTGCTCTTGGTCTGCACGCAGAGCAGCGCGGCGTGGTGGTGGTAGTCCTCGCGGCCGAGGTAGTGGACGTCGCCGGTGCCGACGAGCGGGCGGCCGACCTCGCGGGCGATCCGCACGATCCCCTCATTCGCCTTGTCCTGCTCGGCGATCCCGTTCTTCTGGACCTCGAAGTAGACGTTCTCGCGCCCGAAGACCTCCATCAGGTCGTCCGCGTGGGCGCGGGCTTCGGCCGGGTTGTCGTCGATCAGGCGCTGGCAGAAGCGCGAGGCCAGGCAGCCGGTCAGCGCGATGATGCCCTCGCTGTGGGCGGCGAGCTGGCCCATGTCGAGGCTCGGCTTGCCGCGGTGGAGCCCTTCGAGGAACCCGGCGCTCGAGAGCTTGACGAGGTTGGCGAAGCCCGCGTCGCTACGGGCCAGCAGCGTGAGGTGGTTGCGCTCCACGCGCCCCGGGGCCCGGTTGGCGTGGTCGTCGACCAGGTAGATCTCGCAGCCGGAAATCGGCTTGATGCCGTGCTTGCGGCAGGCGAGGAAGTGCTCCACCGCACCGTTCATCACGCCGTGGTCGGTCAGCCCGAGGGCGGGTTGCCCGTAGGCCGCGGCCCGCCCGGCCAGGGCATCGATCTTGGCGGCACCGTCGAGGAGCGAGTACTCCGAGTGAACGTGCAGGTGGGCGCAGGCGGGAGCAGTCACGGCTCCGAGGAGCGTAGGTGGCGAGGCGGACGCCTTCGTGCGCGTGCGAGCCGCGCTTTCCCGCACATTGCGACTAGCCCTCGCCCGTCTGGGCCGTCGCCCGCGATCCTCAGCGGCATGGAGGCTGCGAAGGGCTCAGCAGCCGGGTGATCGCCCAGCAGCTCTACGTGACGCCGAGGACGGCCGAGACCCCCCAGGCCAAAGTTGAGGGACCGGCCCTCATGCGCCGAGGAGGCGGGGCGGTGAAGGTCCTCCCCGTGACCGCTCCCGAACCCCGCTGGCTCGCACTCGACGTGCAGCCGGGCGAGCCCATCCACGGCCGGATCCGACACCTGGACGGCGACGTCCGGGAGTTCTCCGGCTGGCTGGGACTCGCACTCGAACTCGAGCGGGCCCTCGAGACGGTCGCATCCTCCACTCCGAACGAAGGGAACCACCCATGACCAAGCATCACCCCGGCGCCGGCCTCGTCCTCGCCGTCGTCGCCCTCGTCCTCGCCCTCGGCGGGACCGCCACCGCCGCCAAGCTCATCACCGGCAAGCAGGTGAAGAACTCCTCGCTCACCGGCGCGGACGTCAGGAACTCCTCGCTCACCGGCGCGGACCTCAGGAACGGGTCGGTCGGCGCCGCTGACCTCAGCAGCGCCGCAAAGAGCGCGATCAGCGGCGCGCCCGGCGCACAAGGCACTGCGGGTGCGCCCGGAGTTGCAGGGGCGAAGGGCGAGACGGGTGCGCCCGGCGCTCCGGGGGCCAACGGCACGAACGGCGCTGACGGCCGCACCGAGGTCAAGGTCGCCAAGAACAGCGCGGGCGGCACCATCGACGCGGCCAACCAGATCGTCGCGACCGTCATCCTCTCACCCGGCTCGTACCTGTTCCAGGGCAAGGTGCGCGCAGCGAACACGGCCGGCAGCGAGCGAAACGCGGCCTGTGAGCTCCGGCTCCTCGCCGCCGCCGATCCGTTCGACAGCACCGTCGGAACGCTCACGACCGCTGCCTCGCAGACGACCCTCGTGCTCCAGGGCACGCTCGTCCGTGAGACGTCCTCCGTGGTGCAGATGCGCTGCTCGGGGTCGCCGGGCGAGCCGGTGAGCTACACCCGCGCGTCCCTGGCCGCCACGCTGGTGGAGGACCTGTCGGTGACGGGCAGCTGAGCGATGCAGGCGGGGGCGCCTGGCGCCCCCGCCTCACCGTCCCGGACGATCCGGCGTCCGGCTCAGAGACCCTGAACGCCGCGGAGCCAGCGGTGCAGGGTCTCGGCGGCGTGCTGGTCGCCCTCCACGGTGGCGGCGGAGCTGCCGTCGAGCAGAGCCAGCAGGGTGGGGCCGTCGACCGAGATGGTCGAATCCGGTTTGCTCGTGGTGTCGGGGTCCACGCCGAGACGCCCGTCGGGCCGGGCCCGCACGACCGTGCGAACCCCACCGTCCTGAGGACCCGAAACCTCGTAGGCGACGGCGAAGTCGGCTCCGAGCACCGCGTCGGCCGGCACGCCGTCGCAGAGCATCGCCAGCAGGTCGGCGGTCGGCGG
>JACDAP010000075.1 GCA_013695395.1 Solirubrobacterales bacterium | reverse complement strand
GTGCCCGAGAGGCGCTCGGCGATGCTTCTACCCTCGACGTGGAGCTCGACCGGTCGGCCGCCGTCTCGCACGCCATCCAGGCCGCGGACCCCGGCGACCTCGTGCTCATCCTCGACCGGGGCGAGCGCAGCGGCGAGCTCCTGCGGCCCGACGGAACGGCGGCCGCCTTCGATGACCGTGAGCAGGCCCGGGCGGCGCTGGCCGCCCGAGCGGTGGCGCCGGGCGCGCCGGGGCCGCGCGGCTGACACGTCCGCATCGGTCAGGCGTCGGGGAGGCTCCACTCGAACGGGATGGCGCCCGAGTGCGGGTCGATCCGGTACTTGTCCGGCCGGTCGCGGTCGAACGGCCGGGTTGGGAAGTTGATGAGGGCCGCCTCGGTCGTGCCGTAGTTCTGGTCGCCGTGCCAGACCCCGGGCGGGATGAGCAGCAGGCCGCGCGAGTCCTCCGTCAGGTGAAACTCCGCGAACCGCTCGAAGGTCGGCGACCTCGTGCGACCGTCGTAGAGCACCACACGAACGTGGCCGGCGGCGATGAAGTAGCGGTCAGCCTGCAGCTTGTGCATGCCCCAGGCCTTGATCCGCCCTGGCTGGATCGTGAAGCAGTAGCTGTAGAGGACCGGTTCGTCCCAGAACGGGTTGTCGAAGTTGACGACCTCGGTCAGCGAACCGCGGTGATCGACCTGGGAGGCCAGGCGGCAGTGACGGACGCCCGCGATGCCGACGGACAGCCGATCGCCGGCTGCGTCGACGGTCGGCTGGTCCTGCACGCCATGCGGCTGGACCTCCTCGGCCAGGCGATAGCGGTCTCCCGGTAACTCCTGCGGGTCGGTGCGCTCAGGCGGCAGGCGTCGGGCGTTCTCCACGCCGCGGAGCTTACGAGACGGGCCGCTGCCGCCGGACGGTGCGTAGGCTTCGGCGATGCCCGTGCTGCGCCGCCTGACCGGCCGCAACCGCCCCGCTCCCGTCGCGGTCGAGCTGCCTGCCGGGCTGCTCGAGGTCATGCGCGACGGCCCGGCACCGCTGACCGGTCTGGGACCCCAGCGCGCCCGGGCGGACCGGCTGCGCGTGGCGGTCCTCGTGCCGTCGTTCCGCCGCGGTTCGGGTGGCCACCAGACGATCGCGACGCTCGTCCGGGGCCTAGAGGCTCGCGGCCACCGGCTCGCGGTCTTCGTCGTCGACCAGCAGGGCCGCCACCGTCAGGACGACGTCCCCGCGCTCTTTCAGGAGTTCTTCGGCCCGGTCGCCGGCCCGGTCCTCGACGGCCTGGACGCGTGGCGTGGCGCCGACTTGGCGGTCGCCACGGGCTGGCAGACCGTTCCCGAGGTGCTGCGCCTTCCCGACGTGGCTGCGCGCGCCTACCTCGTCCAGGACCACGAGCCCGAGTTCTACGCCACCTCCGCCGAGCGCATGTGGGCCGAGTGGACCTACCGCCAGGGCCTCCACTGCATCTGCGCCTCTCCGTGGCTCGCCGAGGTCGTCACCGACCGCTACGGCGCGAGCGCGACCCCGTTCGACCTGGGCGTCGACCACGACGTCTACAAGCCCCTGGGGACCGTGCGCCGCGACGAGCTCGTGCTCTTCTACGCCCGCGCGGTCACGCCCCGCCGCGCGGTACCGCTCGGCGTGCTCGCGCTGGCGGAGCTGCACCGGCGCCGCCCCGGTGTCGAGATCGCGGTATTCGGCGAGGCGGGCGATCTCGAGCTGCCCTTCCCGGCCCGCCAGCTCGGCGTGGTCGCCTCTGACGAGCTCGCGCACGTCTACGCCCACGCGACGGTCGGCCTCTGCCTCTCGCTCACCAACCCCTCCCTGATCCCGACGGAGATGCTCGCGTGCGGGCTGCCGGTGGTGGACGTGGCGAGCGACGCGATGGTCGCGACGTTCGGGGCCGGTGGGCCGGTGACGCTGACCGAGCCGGAGCCGCTCGCGCTCGCGAATGCGGTCGAGGGGCTCCTCGACGATCTCGTCGTCCGTGCGGAGCGGTCGCGGGACGGCGTGGAGCTGGTGGCCGGGCGGACGTGGGAGGCGGCGGCGGGGCAGGTGGAGGCGGGACTGCGAGCGGCGATGCTCGGTCAAGGGTGCCCGGGTCATTAGGCTTCGGCCATGCGAGCGAGCATCCGCCGGCGGCTCAGCACGTGACGCGGAAGCACATCGCGCTCGTCGGCTGCGGAGCGTGGGGCAGCAACATCCTGCGCGATCTCCGTGAGCTCGGCTGCGACGTCACGGTCGTGGCGCGGTCCGCGGCCAGCATCGAACGCGCACGAGTCGGTGGCGCCACGGCGATCGTCCCCACCATCGGAGCCCTCCCCGCGGTCGAGGGCGCTGTGGTGGCGACGCTCGCGACCGCGCACGCCGAGGTCTGCCACGAGCTGCTGGACCGGGGGCTGAGCGTGTTCTGCGAGAAGCCGCTCACCGTGGACCTGGCGGAGGCACGGGCTCTGGACGCGCGGGCGGACGGGCGCCTCTTCGTCATGGACAAGTGGCGCTACCACGGCGGCGTCGAAGCCCTGCGCGACCTGGCCCGCTCGGGCGAACTCGGCCATCCCGTCGGCCTCGTGACCGTACGGGAGCAATGGGGCTCACCCCATCGCGACGTGGACACCGTCTGGGTGCACGTGCCGCACGACCTCGCCATCGCCTTCGAGATCCTCGGACCGCTCGGACCCGTCGTCGGAGCCGTTGCAGAACGGATCGAGGGACGCGTCGCCGGACTCCAGGGAACGCTGGGGCGGGCTCCCTGGGTCACGATCAGCCATTCGACGGCCGCGCCTGCGACACGTCGTATGTTCCGGCTCGTGTGCGAGGGCGGGACGGCGACCCTCGCCGACAGCCACGACGAGGCGCTGCTGGTGGCGAGCGGGGTCCCGGAACGGGGCAGCGCCCCGCAACCGCGCCCGTTCGATCCGGAGTGGCCCCTGCGCAAGGAGCTGCGGGCGTTCCTCGCCCACCTCGACGGCGGCCCGGCCCCCCGGAGCTCGAGCGCCTGCCACCTCGCTCTGCTGGAGCGACTGGTCGACCTGCGTCACGCTGCCGGCCTCGACGGCCGGCCGCCGGCCGACGTCAGCCGGTGAGCGCCTCTCGCAACTCGGCGAGCGTCCCGAGCCCGAGGTCCCGTGAGGAGACCCGCTCCGGCTGGAGGCCCCAGGGCATGGCGAGCACGGGGTCATCCCATCGACAGCCCGCCTCGTCGGCCGGGTCCCAGGTGTGGTCCACGGCGTAGACGTGCAGCGAGTCCTCCAGGAACAGGAACCCGTGCGCCACACCGGGCGGGATCGCCACCATCTGCGGCCGGTCTCCGGACATCTCCACGCACAGGGGCCGGTGGTCGGTCCCCGCCCGCAGGTCGGCAAGGCCCAGTTGCATCGCGCCGCGCACGACGCAGAGCAGATCGGCGTGTCGACCGTGACAGTGCACGCCGCGCAGTACCCCCGTCCGCGAACGGACCGCGTTCCACTGCACCGGGCGCACCGGGGGATCTCGTCGGCGATCATGCAGCTCGAGGGAGCCCGGGTCCATGGGCAGGTTCACGAGCTCGACGCCGGGGGGCAGCTCCGGACCGTCCCAAGCCGGGGGCAGCATCGGCAGCGGGCCCACACCGGCGGGCTGTCCGCGGGCGATCAGCGCCCCTCCTGCGCACGCTCGCAGCTCGGCGTGCTCACCGGCGGCGATCGTCACGGCGTGCGGAACGTCGGCCTCCAGCGTGGTCAGCTGCCCGTCGGCGCGGAGCTCGGCACGTCCGTCGAGCGCGACGAGGACCGCGCTTCCCACGGTGCGGCATGCCCCGTCCTGCAGGCAGAGGAGATCCCAGCGCTCGGCTTCCACGCCGAGCGCCCACTCGTCGCGGAACAGCTCGGTGAACACGCCTCGGTCGTCCCGGTGCGGCGTGAGCCGGCGGCCGCTGATCATCGCGGCCCCGTCCATCCGCCGTGCTGGATTCACGCCCGGGACTCTCCGCTCGCCAGGTGCTCGTACTCCCGATGGAGTTGCGCGTAGGCCGCATGCAGACGATCGTTCTCGTGGTGCAGCTCGGCGTAGGCCTCGTGCACCCTGTTCGCCTCGAGGGTCAGCTCATGCTCACGCTCCATCAGGTGCGCGATCATCTCCCGCTCGAAGTCCCGGCGTCGCTCGAAGGCGAACGCAGCCAGGTCGTCGGGTACTTCCACGGGTCTCCGTCGCGCGTCGCGCTTCGGTGACCGTCCGTCCAGCGCCTCCCACCGAGCCGCAGCCCCGGCCCGTGCCCGGGCGAGATCGTCCGTCGACGGCTGCAGCGCACTCACGGCGTCAGCCCGGGACGGCTGGTTCGCCAGCCATCCCTCATGCTTCTCGACGAACCGGCGACGGTTGCGGTCCAGCAGGAAGTGCCGGGCGCGTCGACTGCGCGTCGGGCCGCGGTCGGGATCGACCATCGCGCCGGAGTGGTGGACGTTGAGGGCCCGTCGGTCGACGAGCACCGCCCAGCCGGCCTCCCACAGTTCGACCGCGAGATCGACATCGCCGTAGATGGCCGGGAAGAACCGAAGATCGAAGCCGCCGACCGCGAGCGCCGCGCTCCTGCGAAGCAGGAGGCAGCTCGTCCCCACGTAGTCGGTCGCTCTCAGCTCCGGTCCGCCCTCGTCCGCATCGCCACTCGCGGCCCCATCCCGCCAGATCGTGTTCGCGTCGGCCGACCCTCGCCCGGGAATGTCGATGCGCGGTCCGACGGACCCCGCCTCCGGGTGCTCGCCCAGCGTGGTCCGCAGCCGTTCCACGCAGCCCGGCGCGAGCTCGCTGTCCTCGTGGACGGTGCAGACGAACTCGCCGTCCGCCGCGCGAAGAGCGAGGTTGTAGCTCGGGGTGACGCCGATGTCCGGGCCGTCGTGAAGCACCTCGGCGCCTCGGGCCACCCAGGAGTCCGCCACCGCGCGCATGGGGTCGTCGGGCTCGTTGAGGACGAGCAGCAGCTCACGCGCCGCACCCTGTCTTGCGATCGACTCGAGTGCCCTGTTCGCACGCTCTGCGCCGCGGGTGAGGATCACCGCGAAGGAGACATCGTCCACGCGCGCAGGGTAGCCGGGGGTGCAGCCGGCCGGCGGATTGCGGCCGGCCCCCGATGTCGTTCCGACCGTCCCCGGCTGATCCGGTTCGATCTGCTGGCGACAAGCCGAGTGGCCCCCCGCTCATTAGCATCGTTGGATGCCTGCCTCACCTTCCCGGGTCTTCAGCCTGCGCCCAGCCACATCGAACGTGGGCAACGACCTGATCGCCCTGGGCACAGAAGCGCTCGTCTCAGATGCGTGGCCGCGTGATGTCGAGTTCGTCTCCCTGCCGTCGCAGGGGCCGGGACGTGGCGGCAAGCCCTCGGGCCTGACCGCCGGCAGCGTCTATGAGATGAACCAGCTCGCAGACGCGGTGCTGGCCGGCGGCGGGAACGTCTTCGAGAACGGGGCGCTCGAGATCGATTCGACCGCTCTCGCATCGTTGCGTCCACCGCTCGGACTTCTCGCGGCATCCAGCGGGCGGGTCCGTGGGCACGATGGGCGGCTCCACCCGCGCACCGACGGGATTCCCGCCTCCCGCGTCGTCTCGCTGTGCCACCGCGCGGAACCACTTCTGGTCCGTGACGCAGCCACCGCCACGTTCCTTCGAGAACTCGGCTTCGAGGACACCCAGGTCGGGGGCTGCCCCTCGGCCCTCGTCGATCGCTACATCGATATGCCCGCCCCGGATCCCTCGCTTGCCGGAACGGCGCTGCTCTCGATCCGACACCCCAACCTGATGAGCATCCCGTACGCCGACCAGGGACGCGTGCCCGGGGACATCCGGCGGTTGTACCGAGGTCTCGCCGAGACCCACGATCGGGCGGTCCTGCTCTGTCACGACTATCGCGACCTCGCTTTCGCCGCCACGATTCCTGAGGCGAGCGTCCTCTACACCGAGGACCCTCGCCAGTTGCTGAGCTGGATCGCCGGCTGCGCGGTCCAGATCGGCTACCGCCTTCACGGGTTCCTCGCGGCGGTCGCCACTGCGGTCCCCGCCCTGCACATCTCCTACGACGAGCGTGGGGAATCGATGCTCACCACCATGGGGCTCGACGCGTTCGACATTCCCATGGCCACGTCCGGCGACGTCGCCTCGGCGGCACTTGACCGGCTCCGCTCCCTCGACGGGCGCCCCCCGCGACGAGACGCCGAACCCGCCCTGCAGCGGTTCGATGCGGTCCTCGGGGCCGGCGTCGCGACGCTCGCCGACCGGGTCCTCTCTCGTGAGGCCGTGCGATGAGCACCGTCCTGAGCGAGGTTCTCTCAGACGGTCGGATGCTGGTTCTCGAAGAGGAGGCAGGGATTGCGGAGGGCTGGGCCACCATCCGCGAGCAGGTGCTCGAGGCCGCCGAGTCCGTCTGCGGGCCGGCCGCACGAGCGCGCCTCACCCGAGATGGACTCGGCGCTCTCCACGAGGTGCTGCCGGCGGAGGCGATCGGCCAGCTGCGCGACGAGGTGATGCCGCGCGTACGCGCGACGCTCTTCGAGGTCACCTGCCGGGTCGCGCGGGAGGTCCTCGGGGTGGAGGATCCGTTCTACGTCGACGACTACACGATCCTGCGGGTCAACTACCCCTACGAGGTCGCGCTGAACGCGCCCATGACCACCGAGAACCCCGGCATCGGACGGGTGTCGGACGGCGCGCGACGGGCGGCGGGCACCAGGGTCGTCGATCCCGTCTACGACCCCAGGGGATACCACCGCGATCAACCGCCGGCGGCCTGGGCTCACGGGCCGCACCTCGACACGTGGACCGGGCACTCGCGCGACGGCGTGAACCTGTGGTGGGCCATCGGCGACGTCCTCGCCGAGAACTCGATGTTCTTCTATCCCGAGCTCTTCGGTGTCCCCCTCAGCCCCGATCCGACCTCGCTCTACCTCCGGGAAGGCCGTCCGCTCCCCCGCCCGGTTCCGATGCCGCTGCGGGCCGGTCAGATGCTCGTGTTCAATCCGGAGGTCCTCCACGGGACGCACCTCAACGTCAGCGGTCGCACGCGCGTCGCCGCGTCGACCCGGATCAACGCACGTGAGCCCGCGTTCGATCCGACGTGCTTCTACGCCCGGGAGTTCTGGCACGACTCGAAGGCCCTGGACGCAGGGGACCTGGAAACGCTCACGCGGTTCCCGAGGGAGTCGCATCTCGCGCCCCCGCCGGTGCAGCCGTCGGCGGACGAGGCGCCCGGCCCGGTGCCCCGGGTCCGCTTCGATCCCGATCTCTCCCAGGGCGAGTGGTGCGATGTCGCCGCAGCCCAGGCCCTTGCGTCGAAGGGAAAGCTGCTCCTGGTGGCCTCGGACGATGAGCCGCTCTGGCTGCTGTGTCGCACCACCGACCGGCTCTGGGCGGTCGGCGCCCGCTGCCCGCACCTCGGTTCGAGCCTCTCCGACGGGCATCACGACTCCACCCACCTGACCTGCCCGGCCCACGCGGTCCGGTTCGAGCTGTGCAGCGGGAAGTCCCCCTCACCGGTGCTCCGACTCGCCACGGCCGAGATCCGTGAGCGCGCCGGTCGTCTCGAGCTGCGCACGGGCGCTCCGTGAGCGGGATCTGGGACCCGCGCAACCCAGCCCATGACAATCCGACTCCTCACGACCCCGCGCGGCCGGCGACGCACGTCGTCGTCTGCAGCACCCCGCGGAGCGGCAGTGGGCTGCTGTGCCGTGGCCTCGCAGCGACCGGCTACGGCGGGCTGCCCGCGGAGTACTTCAACCCCAACCAGCGGGTGCCGCTGACGGCGCGGTGGGGATGCGCCGGCACGCCGCACGCCTACGGCTCGGCACTGCGCGCGATGCGGACACGGAATGGGGCCTTCGCGACCAAGCTGCACTGGGACCAGCTCGAGCAGCTCTGGCGGGAGCTCACCCCAGGCGCGAGCGGCGAGCCTCCGTTCGACGTGCCTGCGGACTTCCTGTTCGAGCTGGTGCCCGAGGCTCGCTTCGTCTACATCGTGCGCTCCGATGTCGACGCGCAAGCGGTTTCACTCTGGACGGCGATGCACACGAATGAGTGGCACCGCCGCGCCGATGTGCAGCACCTTCCGGTCACCCGGCCGAGGTACGACTTCGCAGAGATCGATCGGCTCCGCGACGCGCTCGTGCTCTGCGAGCTCCACTGGGATCGATTCTTCCGCGCGAACTCGATCCGGCCGGTCGAGGTCGTCTACGAGGAGCTCGTCCACGACTACCGCGGCGAGGTGACGAGGGTGATGCGCGAGTCGTTCGGGCGAGCGATCGACCCGGCGTCGATTTCGGCCCCGGACAGCGTCCCGCAGTCCGACACGGTGACCAAGGAGGTCCTCGAGATGCTCGCGAGCGATCGGGCGAACCGCCCCACGTCGTTCACGATCAGCCCACGCTGAGCGTGACTTCCGCCGGCAGGGCGCCGAGGTCGTCGAACCAGTGATGGTGCTCGGAGACGAGCTGCCAGCGGAACACGTACTCACCCGGCGTCTCCGGCACATGGACGGTCGCGATGAACGCGTGCTTCTCCCCGGGGGCGACCTCTCTTCCGACCCGGGCGCGCGGTGCCGCATCCGGCAGCAGCCGGCCGTCCGTGTCCACGATCCGATAGGCCAGGCTGAGATCCGGCCAGACGAGGGGTTCTGACGGCGCCCAGAGGAGCCGACCCGTGTTCTCGGCGTGGGCGTGGACGATCAGCACCTCGCCCGGCCGAGCGCGGGCAGGCATCTCGACGTCGACCCGTGCTCCCCAAGGAGGCAGCCTTGGACGATGGCGGAAGTCCTCCGCCGTCGGTTCCAGGTGGGCTCGGCGGCGAGCTCGCGGGATGGCGTGCGATGTCCGCAAGGGTGCGGGCACCGCCACGCGTCGAAGGATCTCCGGGGGCGCCGTGTAAAAGCGTTCGCCAGCATCGCCCTGGCCGCGGCGACGGTACCGGTCGAGCTTCGCCTCACGCTGCTCGGTGTTCCTGTCGAGATGCTCGTAGTGGATGACGGCGGTGCGGCTCTCGGCGCCCGACCGCCCGGCTACGCGCAGCCCCGAGTGAAGCTCGAGCGGCTTCCACAGACGCGTCGGATCGTTCACGGTCAGGCGGAGCGCCCAGTTCGGCCACCACGGCTCGCCGTGCAGGTACAGCGGCGGGTCGAGCGAGGCCATCCACCGCCGAGGGAGCCACCAGTGGGTGACTCCCGCACACGTGAGGAGGTCCTCCCGCCGCGACGCGAACGCGGAGTCCATCCCCTCATCGTCGTCGAGGAAGAGCACCCAGTCGCACGACGCCCGTTCCATGCCGGTCGCGAACCGAGGGGCGAGGTTCCCGTCGTGCGTGAATCCGTAGACCCGGTCGGCCCCCGAGGCGGCGACCTCCCAGGTCGCGTCGCTCGAGCTCAGGTCCACCCCCACGATGACCTCGTCCGCGTACTGCTCGGTCTCGGCCAGGAGCGAACCGAGTCGCTCCTCGGCGTTGTGTGCCGTCACGCAGACGCTGAGGGTCGGCCGCACGCCTCAGCCCTCGAACGGGAACTCGTCGGCCATCGTGGTAGGGACGCTACCGCCCGAGACGAACCCCGAGCCGCCGTCGGAGCGATGTCCTCGGTGCGTGCTGCAGCCGCAGCGTTCCGAAGCGCTCGGGATAGACGGCGAGCGTCGCGTCGAGCAAACCGTTCTAGCGCCGCGTCATCGGGCAGACCTGGTCGCTCCCCTTCCAGCAGACCGATCCGGAAGCCCATAATCGAGGTGCTCGGCGGTCAGATGCCGAGTCGCCGGAGTTCCGCCTCGATCGCGTCGGCGGACGCCGGAGGGGTCAGCACCGTCGCGCACTGCTGATGGCGAGCGACCAGCGGGGCGTACTCGACCGGGGAGACGACCACGTCGTAGTGCATCGAACGCTCCTCGAGGATCGTCGCGACCCCCGGCTCGACGAACACCTCGACGCCGAGCTCCCACCACGGGGCGAACGCCGCGTCGGCGGCCGCGGCGAGGACCGACAGGCGCGCCCACGGCCGACGGCGGACAAGCTCTCTCACGGCGTCGTCAGGAGCGCCGAGCTCCGGCACCAGGAAGAGCACGCGGCCCTCGGCGGTCGCATCACGCGCGGCGAGCTCACGGCGGGGGTTCGATGGGAACAGGGTGGGCGGGAACGGCGCGAGCGCGGGTCCCCACCGCTTGACAAACACGGGACGGTGACGCTCGTAGAGCTCGAGCGCTCGGCCTGGGCCGCTCGACGCGAACCCCCCGTGGAGGACGCGCACCTCGGGCTCGTAAACTGTCCGCAGACCGCGCTCGGCCAGCTTGAAGCACAGGTCGACATCCTCGAAGTAGGCGGGCGCGTACACGGGATCAAGGCCCCCGACGGCCAGGAAGTCCGCGCGCCGCATCAGGAGGCACGCGGCGGGACCGAAGGGAACGACCCGCCGGAAGGCGAAGCGGGCGTCGCCGACGTCGGCGCCCGCGCCGTAGCTGACGACGCTGCCGTCGGCGCCGAGGAGCGCCCCTGCGCCCTGCAGTGACCCGTTGGGGTTCACGAGCGCAGGCACGACCGCGCCGACGCCCGGCCGGTCGAGCTGCTCGGCGAGTGGGGGATACCAGCCCGGGCCGACCACCGCGTCGGTATTCAACAGCAGCACCACCGGGCTTCGTGCCAACTCCGCCGCGCGGTTCGTCGCCGGTCCGAACCCCTCGTTGGTGTCGTTGACGACCAGGCGTGCCTCGGGGAAGCGCTGGGGCAGGCAGTCCAACGTGCCGTCCGTAGAGGCATTGTCGACCACCACCACCTCGAAGGAGCACTCCGTGTGCTCGTCAAGCGCCGCTAGCGCGCGCTCGGTCCAAGCCCAAGCGTTGTGCGACGCGACGAGGACCGACAGCTCGGTCAACGGCCTCGCCTAGACCGCCCGAGCAGTCCCCTCCGGGCCGGAGGGGACGCGACGGCCGCTTCCAGCGTCGCGAGCCGCTCGTGCGCCGCGGCCAGCGCGCGTCGCGCCTCCTCCACCTCTGCTGCGCGATGCGCGAGGTGCGCCCGAAGCGTGGCGACCTGCCTCACCGCTGCGGGCTGGTTCTGGGCTTCCATCGCAGCGATGATCTCAGACTTCGCGCAGCGGCCCGCCCGACCGCGCCTGACTTGACGATGAGCGTGGCCACGAACGCCGGGGTGATGCTCCCCGCTCGATATCGTCGCGTCATGCTGCCGGCCCGGGAGGAGCTCGACCTCGGTCCCCGACTCCCGGCCGATGCCGGCTGGCGCGAACGCCTGCGGGTCGAGCGGCGCTCGCGCATGCTGGTCCCTGCGGCGGTGGCGGTGGCCTACGTCCGCCGGCGCGCGGCCTGGAGGTGGGCCCGCGACGAGGAGCTGCGCAAGGCGAGCCGACGCCGGATCGAGGCCGTGGTCGCGGGTACCTCCCGTGCGGGGGCGGTCGAGCACCTGGCTCGGGCCGCGGCCTTGGAGGACGCCGCAGCTGTCGAGTTGCTGCGCCGTCATCGTCGCCTCTGCGAGGGACGCCGGCGCCAAGGCGAGGCACACCTGCGCGACGCGAGGCGCACTGCCCGCGGCGTCCTGGTGAGCTACTGCCATCTCGGCCCGTTCCAGGGGGCTAGCTCAGCCGTCCTGGCCACGCTCGGGCGAGCCCCGTGGCTGTTCGTGGGGACCTGGCTCGACCAGCCGCCCGGTGTCGGGCTCTCGGGTCGCCACGTCGAACGGTGGCGCGAGCTGCAACGGCGGGCGGGAGCGCGCTGCGTGACGACCGTCCCGGGCGACACGCTCACCCGAGGGGTCGAGCTGCTCCGCCGCGGCGAGGTGGCCTGCTTCCTCTTCGACGTCCGCGGTTCGACCGACACCATGTGGCTCGGGAAGCCGGTGGCGCTGGCCACCGGGACGGCCCGCATGGCCCATGCCGCCGACGCACTCGTGGTGCCGATGGTCTGCTCGCGACGGCGCGGGACGGTCACAAGTCGCTTTCTTCGGGCGGTCGACCCGCGAGACTTCCCGTCGCCCGATGCGCTGCACCGCCGCCTGGCCGATGTGCACGGTGATGCGATCCTGGCCGACCCGGCCGCGTTCGAGGACCCCTACCGCCTGGGGGCGTGGGAGACAGGCGCGGGTCCAAGCAGGTGGTCCAACCCGGCGAAGGGCGCTTGAGGCCCTGGGTCCGCAATAGTGCGGTCCCATGCCCCACCGCCGACAAGTGCTCCTGTGAACGCCTGCACCATCATCGCCAAGAACTACCTCGCACACGCGCGAGTGCTGGCGCACTCCTTCGCCGAGCACCACCCGGACGGCCGCTTCTTCGTGCTGATCATCGACGAGATCGACGGGTACGTGGACCCCTCGGAGGAGTCCTTCGAGGTCGTCCTGCCCAGTCAGATCGGCCTCGAGGCGTGGAACGAGATGCGCGGCGCGTACGACGTGCTCGAGCTCTCAACGGCAGTCAAGCCGTGGCTGCTGCGTTGGTTGCTGCAGGAACACGACGACGGAACGGGCACCGCCTATCTCGACCCCGACATCCGCGTACTGAGCCGCATGTCCGAACTCGAAGAGACCCTCCAACATCATTCGGCGGTGCTGACACCGCATGTGACCCAGGGGATGCCCCGTGACGGCATGAAGCCGAGCGAGGCGGACATCCTGCTCGCCGGGGTCTACAACCTCGGGTTCATCGGGCTGTCGAACAGCGCGCCCGCCCACAAGCTCCTCGACTGGTGGTCGGAGCGCCTGCTGACCGATTGCCACGTCGCACCCGAGCGGGCGCTGTTCGTCGACCAGCGCTGGGTCGACTTCGTCCCCGGCCTGGTCGCCGAGCTCGACATCTTCCGCGACCCGACCTACAACGTCGCCTACTGGAACCTCCCCGAGCGCCCCCTGAGCCGGAAAGCTGACGGCACCTTCACGACCCACGATCGACCGCTGCGCTTTTACCACTTCAGCGGCTATGGCCCCGACGCACGGGAGACCCTCTCCCGCCATCAGACCCGGGTCCGACTCGTCGATGACCCGGTGCTCTCGGAGCTGTGCTTCGCCTACGCCGACGCGCTCGAGGCGCACGGCTACCGAGCCGTCCGCGAGTACCCGTACGACCACGACCTGCTGCCCAGCGGCACCCGGTTGACCGGGCTGATGCGCTCGCTCTACCGCTCCGGCGTCGAGGCCTTGGAGCTGCCCGAGTCCCTCTTCACCTCCGGCGGCGAGGCCGAGTTCCTGGCCTGGCTCAACGAGCCCGCTCCCGACGAGCCCGGCCTCTCGCGATTCCTGCACGCCGTCTGGCTGCGCCGTCCCGACGTCCAGCGTGCGTATCCCGAGCCCGGTGGCGCGGACCGGTCCGGGTTCCTCGGCTGGTGCGTGGTCCACGGCCGCGAGCAGATCGGGATCCCCTTCTCGTTGCTGGCCGCCGACCCGCAAGAGCAGAACTCTGCCCCCGACGAGGCTCCCGCGCCGACGCCCGCCGTCGAACGGGTCGCCCCCGAGCTCCCGTTCGGGGCGAACGTCGCGGGCTACCTGCGATCGGAGCTCGGGATCGGTGAGGTCGCGCGCCAGCTCATCACCGCGCTGGACGCCGTCGGCTTCCCCGTGCTCCCCGTCGGCCTGACCGCGCCGCTCAGCCGACAGGGCCATGCCTACGCGACCACCGACGCCGATCGCAACCCGTTCGCCGTCAACCTCATCTGCGTCAACGCGGACGGCCTGCCGGCCTTCGCGGAGGAGGCCGGCGCCGCGTTCTTCGACGGGAAGTACAACGTCGGATTCTGGTGGTGGGAGACGGACACCTTCCCGCAGAAGGACATGGCCGCATTCGAGCACGTTGACGAGGTGTGGGTCGGCAGCAGCTTCATCGCCGACGCGCTCGCGGAGGTCTCCCCGGTCCCCGTGGTGCACGTACCGGTCGCGCTGGATTTCGCGATGGCGACGCCGCTCGAACCCGGTGCGCTCGGCCTCCCGGATGCGTTCACCTTCCTGTTCTCCTACGACTACAACTCGGTGGCCTCGAGGAAGAACCCGCTCGGCGCCCTGGAGGCCTACATGCGGGCCTTCGGCCCCGACGACGGCACCGCTCTCGTCCTCAAGTCCATCAACGGGCAGACGCACCCCTCCCAGCACAAGCGAGTGGTCGAGATGGCGGCCGAGCGTCCCGATGTCCTCGTGCTCGACGACTACCTCGAGCAGTCCCAGAAGGATCGCCTTATGGCCTCTTGCGACTGCTACCTCTCGCTGCACCGGTCAGAGGGTTTCGGCCTCACCCTGGCCGAGGCCATGTTCCTGGGCAAGCCGGTCATCGCCACGAATTACTCGGGCAACACCGATTTCATGACCGCGGAGAACTCCTACCCGGTCGACTACGAACTGCGCCGGATCGGCGCGGGTGCCGAGCCCTACCCCGCAGACGGGGAGTGGGCGGAGCCCGATCTGGCGCACGCCGTCTCGCTGATGCGGGAGGTTCGAGCAGATCCGAAGGCAGCGGAGGCACGCGGCGCTCGGGCCGCGTCCGACATCCGCGCGCAGTACGCGCCGGACGTCGCCGGCCGAGCCATGGCCGCACGGCTTGCCCGCATCGCAGCTCGGGTTCCGTCCGTCGACACGACCCAGCCTGCGGTGATCGAACACCGGGATGTCACGGGGCTGATCGCTCGCGCGGGTTCTCCCGGCGCACCATCCCGTTTCGGGAAGCCGGGTGCGGCCGTGCGGAAGGCCGCCCTGCGCGCGATGAAGCCGTACACGAGCTACCAGCACGACGTCAATCAAGCGCTCGTCGAGCGTGAGTCCGCCCTCGCCCAAGCTCAGCAGGCAGCCGCCAGGCAGGCCGACGAGCGTCTCACGACAGCGCTCGCATCGGTCATGGCCGAGCTTCGTCGCCAGCGCACAACTCTCGGTCGCCACGACGCGGCGCTGGCGGCGGAAGGACGGACCGAGGTGGTCCGCGCCGTGGAGGCCCGCGTCGACGATCTCGCGCGCCAGGTCGACGGGCTTCGGTCGCTGCTCGATCGCCACGAGGCCCGCCTCGAATCCGTCGGGTTGGGGGTCGCACCCGGCTCGCTGGATCCGGTCCGGCTCGCCGGTGCACCGGACGTCGAGCCGTGGAGCGAGGCGTACACCGAGGCGCACCGCGAGTTCGTCGCTGCGGCACTGGACGACCCGATCCTGCTCGACCGTTTCCGGGGCGACAACGCCCTGCCCGGCGAGTACGGCCGGGGGTTCGACGAACGGGTCGTCGAGTACCCATGGCTCAGCTCGCAGCGGCTGGGCGGGCTCGTCCTCGACGCCGGCTCAGTCCTCAACCACCCACACGTCCTGACGCGCCTGCGGCTGCGTATGGACGACCTTCACATCCTCACGCTCGAGCCCGAGGCTGAGGCCTTCCCGCAGCTGCACGTCTCGTACCTGTACGCCGACCTGCGCTCGCTGCCGATCGCCGACGCCACGTACGACCGGGTGTTGTCGATCTCGACGCTCGAGCACGTCGGTATGGACAACGCCTACTACGGCAGCGACGCGGCGAAGGCCCCCGACCCCCAGCCGGAGCTGCTGCGGGCGCTGGGCGAGCTCAGGCGCGTACTCAAACCGGGGGGAGACCTCTACCTGACGGTCCCGGCGGGCGAGCCCGATCGCTTCGAATGGGTCCGCGCCCTCTCGGTCGACGAGATTGACGAGATCGTCGCCGCCTTTGCGCCGAGCTCGGTCACCGTCACCTACTTCCGTCACGTCGCGCACGGATGGACACGTGTCGACCGCGACCAGGTAACCGGAGCGAGGTACCGTGATCACTTCGGTGGCGAGCGACGTGAGGACCGGGTGGTCGCGGCCGAGGCCGTTGCCTGCCTGCACCTCGTGAAGCCCGCAACGAATTAGAGAGGCCGCCATCGGCGTGTAGGCAGGCGAAGTACGGTGGCAGCGATGCGCCGCCCGTTGCTCTCCCTCTGTCTGGTGACTGCGAGCCCCGCTGCTCAGGTCGCCGCGGTGTTGCAGGCGTGGCACCCCGTTGTCGACGAGATCGTCCTGGGGATCGACGAGCGCGGCGACGGTCGGATGCTGGCCGAGGCTGACAACCTGGCCGACCGCGTCCTCGTCCTGCCCGCCGTACCTTCGATGGAGCGCTACCTCGGCGTGTTGCACGGTGCGTGCTCCGGCGAGTGGATCCTCCGAGTCGACGACGACGAGCTGCCGAGTGCCCGCCTGAGTGCAGCTCTGCCCTCGCTGATGGCGGAGCCCGATCTCACCCACGTCTGGCTGCCGCGGCACAGCGCGTTCCCGACGCCGGAGTCGTGCATCACCTCGCTGCCTTGGGCACACGATCTTCACGTCCGGCTCGTGCGCAATTCGCCGGGGCTCTGGCGATTCTCCGGGAGACTTCACGGCAACATCGAGGTGCTCGGTCCGAGCCGGGTAGCTTCGGCTCCGCTGCTGCATGCACTGCTGCTGCTGCGATCCGTCGACGAGCGACGAGCCCTGCTGAAGCACTACGACGCCCTGGCGGCGGACACCGGTGCCGATGCGGCTGATTGGAAGAACCTCTATCTGCCCGAGGACGTCGACGACCTCGCCTTCGCGCCATTGGACCCCGCCGACGCTGCCGCGATCCGGCGGGTGATGGACGCCCATGCGACGGCGCCTCGACCGCGGACGATCCCCAGCATTCACCCGCGCGTGACCTTCACGGATACCGAACGCTGGCTCGAGGACCGGGAACTTGGCCCGGAGGATCACGCGGCGACACTGGAGCTGATCGATGCGGTGCAGGACGGACCGGCTGGGTCGGTCCAGAACGTGCGCGTCGAGGTCACGAACAACGGCAACGGCTTCCTGCCACGAGGGCCCGACCCGAGTCCGCCCGTATTCGTCGCCTATCGCTGGTTCGGTGCCGATGAGTCGCCCGTCGAGAGCCACCTCCCACGGACATCGCTGACCGAGACGGTCGCGCCCGGAGCAGCGACGCAGCTGGTGGTCGCGATCGTCCTGCCCCGGATCAGCGGTGCGTCACGGTTGGTGATCGAGTTGGTCCATGAGCACGTGGCCTGGTTCGGCGTCGCCGCGAGCCAGTGGGTCACCGTGCAGCCGCCGGCCGAGACGATCAGCGACGGCCCTGCGGCCGCTTCCCCAGCCGAGCCGCCGGATGACCTCGGAGCCGCTCTCGGGCGGCTGCTCGGACGAACAGCCCTCGACGATGAGGTCGAGCAGGTCGCCGGACACGCCGTCTCCCCCGCCGCGCTCCTCGACGCCGCGACGAGCCTCGCCAAGGGCAGCTTGCGACCGCCGGCCCGGCACTTCGCCAACTTCTACCGTCAGGATCTCGCCGACTTGACCCCTCCTCCGGGCACACTGTCACCTGACGGAGAGGTGGTCGTCGGCGAAGACGGCTGGCTGTTCCTCGTGGCGGGCACCAACGCCGTGGTGCAGCAGTTCCTCGGTCGGGCGCCGCTGCCTCCCGAGTGGCTCGACCGTTGGGCAAGCCTGGTCGAACGGCGCGTGAGCGCCGTCCGGAGCCTCGGCGCCGAGGCGACGCTCCTCGTCGTGCCCGACAAGCTCGCTCTGCTTGAGCGACACTTTCCCGAACCGCTCACTCCGAGCGGTCCGCGGCCGATCGAACGCCTCGTGCAGGAGGCAGGGCTGCCGCTGCTGTATCCCCGCGAAGCGCTCCTCACCGATGCGGAGCGCTCCTGCTTGCGGACCGACACCCACCTCACCTTCCACGGCAACGAGCAGATCCACCGCGCGGTCTGCGCCGAGCTTGGGGTGGTCCCGGATTTCTCGGTGCCCGACGACGTTCGCCACCGTTTGGCACCGGGCGACCTCGGCTCGCACTTCGACCCACCGATCCTCGGGATGTTCGCCTCCGGCGAGGGGTACGGCGCGGCGCAGCTGCACGAGAGCAACTACGAGCAGGTCCGAGCCGTCGGCGGCCATATCGGGACCCGAACGATCATGCGCAACCCCGAAGCGCGCGACCACCGCACCCTGGTGATCTTCGGCGACTCTTACGGCTTCGGGGCACCCGCCTCGCGTGCATTGGGCTGGTCCATGGCCCAGTGTCTTCGCGAGGTGCATTTCGTCTGGGTTCCGATGGGCTGGGATCCCGACTATGTGGAAGCCACCGGCGCTGAGCTCGTCGTCTGTCAGACCGCCGAACGCTTCCTGTCAAGGCATCCTCGAGAGCAGGTCAACGTGCTGCGCCTCGCGGACGAGAACATCCGCCGCCGTCGTGTGAACGGTCTCGGCAGCGTGTTTCAGGACACACCTGGCTGAGCTCCGAGCCACGTCCATCACCCCGCCCGCTGGCTGCGGCCAAGTCGGAGGGCTAGCCTCGTCGCCGCATGCCTGCTCACGATCTCCTCGTCGTCATCCCCGCCTACAACGAAGCAGAGAACGTCGGAGCGGTCGTGCGCGACGTGCTCACTACGCTTCCCGACGCTGATGTGCTCATCGTCGACGACGGGTCGGCGGACGCGACTTCAGAGAGCGCTCTGGCCGCGGGCGCCCGGGTGCTGAGGCTGCCGCTGAACTCGGGGTACGGCGCGGCACTGCAGACCGGGTACAAGTACGCGACGCGCGGGGGGTACACCCTCGTTGCCCAGATGGACGCCGACGGCCAACACGCTGCCGGCTTCCTGCCCGGGCTGATCGAAGAGCTGGAGCGGACTGGCGCCGATGTCGTGATCGGCTCGCGATTCCTCGATCGCGACGGCCACTACACACCGTCTATGGCTCGCAAGCTCGGCATGGGCGTGTTCGGGCGGCTCGCCTCGATGATGATGCGCCAGCACATCTCCGATCCGACCTCCGGCTACCAGGTGATGCGCATCGCGGTGGCGCGGTTCTTCTGCTCGGACGTCTACCCGGCGGACTACCCCGACGCCGACATCCTCGTCCTGCTGCATCGGTCCGGCTTCCGCTTGGCCGAACGCGGGGTGCAGATGAAGATGCCGACCGGCAAGTCGATGCATTCGGGCCACCGAAGCCTGTACTACGTTTACAAGATGTCCCTGTCGATGTTCGTGACGATGCTGCGGAAGCCGGTGCGCTGATGGACTCGCGCATCCGCATCGTCACCATCCTGGCTGCGCTGGCGATCCTCGTGGCGATCATCGAGCTCGTTCGCCGTCGCAAGCTCAAGGAGGAGTACTCCGTCCTCTGGGTGCTGACCGCACTGATCGTGTTCGTGCTCTCGGTCTGGTACGGAGCGCTCAACGCGCTGCGGTCGGCGCTCGGCGCTGATGTTCCCTCGAGCGCTCTCTTCTTCTGCGGGCTGGTCTTCGCGGTGCTCCTGCTGCTGCACTTCTCGATCCGGGTCAGCTCCATGGAGCGCCAGATAACCTCCCTCGTGCAGGAGGTCGGGCTGCTCTCGATCCGCGAGCCAGAGGCGCAACAGGCGGAGAACGGCGCCGCCGACACGCCGCCGCGTAGGCCATCGCTCAGTGAGGAGCACCAGCCCTCGGCACCCGATCGGAGCTGAGAGCGAGCAGCGACTCGACGCAACGCTGCCAGTCGAAGCGTCCGCGGACCCGTTCGAAGCCCGCCGCTGCGAGCCGGGCGCGGAGCCCGGGATCGTCGAGCACACGCTGCAGCGCCGCCGCCAGAGCAGCGGGATCGCGCGGAGGAACGAGCAGTGCCGCTTCCCCGTCCGGCGTCGCCTCGCGCGTGCCGCCGACATCGGTGGCGACGACTGCCCGCTGACACGCTGCGGCGAGCAGCACGCTCGTCGGAAGCCCCTCGGTGTAGCTCGGATTGACGACCACGTCGGCCGCCTTCATCCACGCGACCACCTCCTCCTCCGGCCGGTACCCGAGGAACGCAAAGCGATCCTCGACCGCGTGCTCGCGGGCCTGCTGCTCGAGATCCTCACGACGGGGCCCGTCGCCGAGCATCACGCAGAGAACGGCCGGCTCTAACCGGGAGACCGCCTCAACCAGATCCCGGACCCCTTTGCCGTCGATCAGCCGTCCGGCATATACGAGGATCGGCCGACCGGTCGCGAGCCGTTCGGCGTCGGGAGCCGCCGGCGTCTGCGCCAGTGCGCTGAGGGGCAGCCCGCGGTAGACGACCGGAACCGAGCGCCGGGCCAGCTCGGCGACGAATCCGCGTGCGGCCTCGGAGATCGCGATGACGTGGTCGGCTTGGCGAAGCACCGTCCGTCCGATCGTCCGGTCGTAGCCTCGGGCCACCGCGGCGACCGCCGGGTTGTCGAGCTGGACGTAGTCGGAACCGTGCTCGATGTGGACGTACGGCACCCCCAGCCCCCGGCTCTGCGCGAGCGCCAGCAGCGACGCGGGAAAGAAGCGCGTGTTGCCGATGACCACGTCCGGCCTGGGCTTCCCCGCGGCGCGGAGGGACCTCCCGAGCCCGCGCGAAGGCATCGGCAGCGGAAAGTTCGTGATCACGTCGGCCGCCGGGTACCGAAAGACCGTCGTGCCCGACGGGGCACGCTCCGCCGCATCACCACCGGGGAGCCTTGAAGTGACCACCGTGACCCGGTCGACACGCCCCGATTCCCAGAGCGCACCGCACAGCTCCTCGACGTACGCCTCCACCCCCCCGACGTGGGGACGGAAGTACGGTGCGTGAATAAGGATGTCCCGCCAGGGAGCCCCGGCGCCACGACGCCTCATCCGTGCATCGCCCGCGCGACGAGCAAGCGGACGCCGCGGCCGTCGGCCAGGTGGGTCACCGCACCGGCGACGAGCCGGCGACGGCGCCCCGAGAGCGGCACGATACCGAGCAGGGGAAGCAGCAAACGGGTACCCAGCGGAGCGGTCGAACGGCGCCAGTTCCGTCGCCGACTCGCGAACAATTCGGGATGACGCTCGCGCAGCCGCTCCACGAGCTCCTCGTTGCGCTCAGCGTCAGCCTGGAGCCTGCGCTGCCCATGGCGTCGGTACCGGTAGATGACCCCGGGGAGACCCACCCCGCTGAACCCGCGCTCAGCGAGGCTCATCCACAGGTCCCAGTCCTCGTAGCCGTCGGCCAGCGTCCAGCCTCCGACCGCTTCGAGGGCGGTCCGACGGAACAGCGCGGTGGCGGGGAGGTCGTTCTGGTGGGTGATCTGCCACGCGTCCAGCGTCTGTGCCGTGCGCTGCACGGTGGTGCTGTCACCGAAACGCTGGTAGCCGCCCCATGCGGCTGCTGCCCCCGGCTCGCGGTCGAGCACCTCGATCAGGTGGCCGAGCGCACCCGGCTCGAGGACGTCGTCGGCGTCCAGGGACAGCACGAGCGGCGCGCGGGTGTGCTCGAGCCCGGTCGACCGCGCCCGGGCCGTTCCGCCGTTGGGCTGACGGAGGATCGTGATGCCGCGGCTGCCGAGCCCGCGGATGGTCCGTAAGGTGGCCTCGTCCGTCGACCCGTCGTCGACGACGACGATCTCGGGTGTCGGATGCTGCGAGAGGACCGAGTCGACCGCCTCCTCGAGCGTGGCGCCGTCGTTGAAGCACGGTATGACGACCGCGGCGGCGGGGGAAGCAGCGGGGCTCATACAGACCAGGAAGCACCGTAGACTACCGCGCCGATGGCGGCTTATCTCGTTGCGCTAGCCCTCGTCGTGGTTTCCGTTGTCGTGGGACGAGCGGTCTGCGCTGCGTGCGCGATCGGACCCGGTAGCGCGCCACCGGTCGGCCTGGCGACGCTCATCGTCGTCGCCGCTCTTGGGGTCCGCCTGCCCGGCGGAGCGGCACTTGCCGCCGTTCTGATTGCCGCCTCGGTGGTCGCCTCCGGCGTCCTGTTGTGGCGACGAGCAAGATCGATCACGGTCGATACCGGAGCGTTCGCCGTTGCCGGCCTGGCCGCCGCGGTCGGGAGCGTGCCGTTCTGGGCGGCGGGGACCGTCGGATTGCCGGGAATGTCGCTCAACAACGACACCGCCGTCCACATGCTCTGGGCAGAAGGCCTCAGGTCGGCGGAGATGAGCCGACTCTATCCGGCCAATCCCGGCTACCCGCTCGGGCCGCACAGCCTGCTGGCCTCGCTCGCCACGGGCACCGGCGCGAACATGGACGTCGTCCTCACAGCGCTCGTCATCGCGATCCCGGTCCTGATGTCTTTGGTCGCGTTCAACCTGTTGCGCTCGGGCGCGTCGTCGTGGCTCGCTGCGCCTGCGGCGCTCGCTGTCGCCTACGTCTACCTCTCCGCAGCCTGGTTCGGACAGGCGGCGTTCAAGGAGCCGACCGTCGCTCTTCTGCTGCTCGGACTGGTGGCGACCGTGGGTCCATTGCTCCGTGCCGAGCGGATCCCGGTCCGGGCCGGCGCACCGGCGGGGCTGCTCACCGCGGCGCTGCTGCTCGTCTACAGCTATCTGGCACTCGCCTGGATCGGGCTGGCAGTTGTCCTGATCGTGCTGCTGACCATCATTCGGGGACGGCGGCCGTCGTGGGCGAGCACCACTGCGGCGGCCCGGCGGATCGTGCCGCCGCTGGCGTTGGCCAGCGCGGTGACCCTGGTGGGGATCCTTTCCGAGATCCGGCGTATCGCGCGCTACGCGAACCCGTCGGGAACGTCGACGGTCGAAGTGGGCATCCCGACCGCGGACCTGGGCAACCTCGCCCAGCCGCTGCGCAAGACCGAGGCGCTGGGCATCTGGCCGGTTGCCGACTGGCGATTCCCACCGGCGGACGGGACGTTCCTGGTCGAGCCGCTCCTGATCGTGCTCGTCGTCTGCCTGGTGCTCGGCGCGGTGTACCTCGTCCTCCGCGGACAGCCGGAACTACCGGGTGCCCTGGCAGCAGCGGCCCTCATCGCCCAGGTATCGGCCGGACAGCAATCGCCCTACGTCACCGCCAAGGCTCTCGCCATCCTCTCGCCGTTCGTCGCGCTGGTCCTCTTCCGGGCGCTGCTCCTGCGGCCGGTGGCATCCAGTGAACGCGCTAGCACGTTGTACGGAGGGCGGGTCGTCCTGGCCGCAGGCCTGCTGCTCGCCGGCGGCCTGTCGTCAATCATGGTGCTGCGCTTCAGCCCGGTGGAGTCCCCGGCGCAACGCGACCAGCTTGGGCAGCTGCGGCCGCTGCTCGACGACGGCCCGGCGCTGCTGCTCGTCCAGGACGACTATGCGGGATGGCGCCTCCGCGGCCTCCCGGTCGCCTATCCCGGTGTCGGCTTCCCCTCCCCGATCTCGGTCACGGGCCGACCGACGAAACCGCTGACGCCCGGCCAACCGGTCGACTGGGACTCGGTCGAGCCGAAGACCCTCGACCGCTTCGCCTACGTCGTCACCACCGCGAGCGACGCTCAGTCGGCCCCGCCGCCGAACTTCCGGTTGATCGGTCGGACCGCGCTCTACGAAGCCTGGAAGCGCACCGGCCCGACGCCCCCGCAGCGGATCATCGAGGGGGCGGGGACGGCGTCCGCGCCGCTCGATTGCAACTCACCCCAGGGCAGGCGGCTGCGGCGGAGCGCGGGGACGGCGACCGTCCTGGCCCGACCTCCGGTGGTCGTCGCGACCAACCTGCCGCCGCTCAGCCCCGGTGTCGCGACGCCCGTGACCCTGGACCTGCCGGCAGGCCGCTGGGAACTTTCGATGCGCTACGCGAGCCAGGTGCCCCTGCGCCTGCAGATCGGAACCCGAAGCGTCCCGGTCCCGGCGAACACGACCCGGTTGGCCGCGTTGTGGCCGGTGGCGAGAGTTCGCTCGACGGGCGTGCCGCAGCCGCTGCTGGTGATCGCCGAGAAGGAGTCACGCCTGACCCCCGGCTTTATCGCCAGCTCGGTTGCTGAGCTCGTCGCCGTCCTCGACGTGCCGGAGCAGCGCGTGCGCCTCCGCGGCGCCTGCGGCCGCTCGGTCGATCACTACGTGCTCGACGCCCCCACGAGGTGAACGCTCAGCGTCCGAAGGCCGCCCGCAGGGTCACCAGGATCTCCGACGGCTGCGGGCGGAGCGCTCGATAGCCGCCATTCGCGTGTGCGTAGACCTTGAGGTGCCACCCGAGGACGAACGCGTAGGACACGCTCGAGATGATCGGGGCGGCGGTGACCCCGAGCGGGCGAAGCAGGACGAGGTTGAGCAGCACGTTCAGGGCTAGGCCGATGCCCCATGCAACCAGCAATTCTCGTGGGTAGTCCGAGACGACGAAGTGCACCACCAGCGTGCTGAGCAGTCCGACGCAGAACGTCCCGAGCACGAGCCAGGCGTAGAGGCCGGCTGAGTCTCGGAACTCTGTGCCGAACACGATCGGCAGCCCGATGTACGCCATGGGCAGGGAGATCAGGCAGATCCCACCCCAGACCACTGCGATGACGCGGAACGCTTCGGGGCTCAGCCTAGGCTCGGCCGACTTGGCAAGCCGCGGAAGCAGCATGCTTCCGACCACGGCTGGGATGACGATGAGCGCCTCGGTCACGTAGCTGGCGATCGAGTACAGCCCGGCGTCCCTCGAGCCCAGCAGTGCGTTGACGAGAAGGAGATCCAGACGGATCAGCGCGAACGAGAGGAACGTCACGATGTAGATGCGTCGACCGCGGTCCAGCAGACGTCGGGCCAGACCGTCGGCCGACCCCGGCATCCGGCTGAGCAGGAGGTGCCGCAGTGCGAACAGCGCTACGAACAGGCTGACGTATCGTCCTGCGGCGGTGAGCAGGACCACGTCGGCGACGTCAACATCCCTGACGGCAGTCAGGACGACGAGCGCGAGCACCGTGCTCACGGCTTGCGCAATCTCCATGAGGTTGAACGGAATAGCCCGCTGCTGCCCGAGCAGAACGCCCTGGAGGTACAGCGCCGCGATGGCTGCGGGTACTGCGCCGAGGGTGATCGTCAACAGACCCCAGCCCACGCCGGGCAGGGTTCCGGGGGCCAGGGCTTTGATCCCGATGGTCCCGACGCACAGCACCAGGCTGACGATGATCGCGATGCGCAGGAGCGTGAAGGCGATCGCCCGCTGCAGGCTGGGCTCCCGCGCCGTATAGAACGGTGCCGAGATGGCGAGCCCGAGGCTCCCCATCTGCACAAGGACCATGAGCAGCGAGACGGCCACCGCGAAGACGCCCTGTCCCTCGGGTCCCAGGATCCGGGCCGATAGCACCACGAGGAGGCCGCTGAAGACAACGAAGACTCCCTTGCCGCCGACAGTGATGACCACGTCCATCCCGTAGGTGCGTCCGGTGGGCAGCGGCTTGGCAGCGGCAACCGACACGCTGGCCAGTTCCTCCTCGTCGCTTCTCATACAGTCTCCCGCGGCCCAAACCCCTGGCCGCGTTCGCTCACGCAGGCAGGCGAATGACTAGTGAGTCGAGCTCGACGTTCATCTGGGCTGCTGGAAACGCGTCGAACGCGGCGGAGAGGAGCATGTGCAGGGTCGGGAAGTCTCGATGCGCCCCGAACAACCTGACATCATCCACCAGCAACGTCGTTCCCGCGGGCGGGCCGACCTCGGCGATGAGCCCAAGCAGCGATGGCGCAGGTTCGAGTTCCGCGCCTTGCCCGGTTCCGTGGCCCGAATAGTGGCCGTCAAGCCAGATCAGAGGAGCAGACTCCGCTGTGGCGACAGCCCTCGGGATGTGGGTGAGCGCATCGCCGTGCAACACTTCGACCTTCGGCTCGTCGGCGAACCGCATCGCGGCCCAGCGGTGCAGTTGGTCGTCGATCTCCACCGTGACGATGCGCTCGGCATGTGGGAGGAAGAACTTCACCGTTCCGCCGAGGAAGGTGCCGGACTCCACGAGCACGGAATGGCTTCGTTCCTGGAACAGCGACAGAAGGTGTCGGCGTTTGGCACGCGCCGATGCGGGAGACACCCGGCCAGCGTCGTAGCTGACGAGCGCCGCTACCCGATTGCGGACAGCGTCCAGTTGCGCGAGATGTCGGGTTGCGGGCCTCAAGATCAATCCTCCTCATACGCCGTGGACGAGAGCGGCGACGTCGGCTCGCACAACATACGAGGAACGGCTCGTGGATGTCCTCGCCTCGAAGGGCGCGAGCCGGGTAACGCGCCGTCTATCGGACGCTAGGCTCGGCAGCGCATGAGCACCCTGCGGGCCCGAGCCCAACGCCTTCCGCCGTTGATCCCGTACCTGGGCATGCGCGCGCTCAGTGCCGCGGCGCTGCCGCCGGCACTCGCGCACCACGTGCGTAACCGGCACCGGTACCGCTCGCTACCGGGCGCAGAGCGCCTCCGTCTCGCGGACTCTTTTCCGAAGCTCGCCGACCGCCTCCCGACGACGCCGTACGACCCGCACTACCTGCACCAGGACACGTGGGCAGCGCAGCGCGTCTCGGAGCATGGTCCGGACCGACACGTCGACGTCGGCTCGCGAGTCGACTACGTGTGTTTTCTCACGTCGCTCACGGCGGTCAGCTTCGTCGACATCCGCCCGCTGGACGTCCAGATCGAGGGGCTGACATCGGTGGAAGGCTCGGTACTCGCTATGCCCTTCGAAGACGGCTCACTCGAGTCGGTCAGCTGTCTCCACGTGGCCGAGCACATTGGCTTAGGTCGTTACGGCGATCCCCTGGATCCACAGGGATCCGTGAAGGCCATGGCCGAGTTGCAGCGCGTCCTCGCGCCCGGCGGCCGCTTGCTGTTCTCGCTACCCGTAGGTCGCCCGCGCGTCTGCTTCGACGCCCACCGCATTCACGCTCCGCAGGATGTCATCGACCGTTTTGCTGAGCTCGAGCTCGTAGAGTTTGCCGGCGTCGACGACGAGAAGGTCTTCGCCCGTCACCGTCGCCCGGACGAGCTTTCCGCTGCGTCCTACGCCTGCGGGATGTTCCACTTTCGCCGCCCCGACAGCTGATGGCAGTCCGGGACGTCGAGTTGCTTCTCGGCCGGTCCGTGCATCCGATCTACCGTGAGCAGCTCCACGCCGTGCCCCACGGCTGGCGCTATCGCTCCGAGCACCCGTCGTTGACCCAGGACACGACGCCGACCAAGCTGGTCG
>JACDAP010000070.1 GCA_013695395.1 Solirubrobacterales bacterium | reverse complement strand
GTCGGCGGCCGCTAGGCTTCTGCGTTCGCAGGGCCCAGGAGAGGTGCCAGAGCGGCTGAATGGGCACGACTGGAAATCGTGTGTGCGTTTGCGCGTACCGAGGGTTCGAATCCCTCTCTCTCCGCTGATGCTGCTGTCGGCTGGCCGGCTATCAGGCTCCACGCAGGGGAAGGATGCGCACGCCGGCTGCGGCGCCGAGCGGTATGAGGTCACCCATGTCGTCGGTCACCACCGCGCCGCCCAGGCGCCCCGCCGTGGCGACGACGATCGCGTCGAGCGTCGCCCGGGACCCCGCGCTGGCGAGGAGCTCACCGCCCGCGCGGCCGAGCTCACGGTCGCAGGGGACGACCCGGCTGGCGTTGAGCAGCCGGGCCATACGAGTCTGGCGCGGCCCGCCGCGCCAGACCTCGGTGATGGTCGGTGCGGCGATGGCGATGTCCACGCCCTCCCGTGCGGCCCGGTCGAGCCACGCGGCCGGTGCGCGGTCTCCGCGCTCGTGGGCGATCAGGACGCCGGCGTCGAGGACGAGAACGGCCATTGCGCTGCCACGTGGTCTCGGAGGTCGGTCGGGATCGGCCCCTCGGTGGTCTCGTCGTCGACCAGCAGAGCCCGTAGGTGCTCTCGGCGGACACGCTCGGAGAGCGCATCGTTGACGAGCGCCGACAGGTTTCCCGCGGGAGCCATGTCGCGCGCTGCGGCGAGCACCTCATCGTCGATGGTGACGGACACCTTGACGGCCATACGCCGATCCTACCACGGTAGGACTTGCCGTCTGCTCGCCTTCGCAGGCTTACTCCACGTCGATCGCCAGCACGATGTGGTGGCGGGAGACGGCGAGGAACGCGTGGCTCTCGGGCTCGTCCGAGCCGTCGATCCGGGTGATCGTGACGTCCGTCAGCGAGACGAAGTCGCGCTCGGCGGCGTTCAGCAGGTCCGAGACGCGTGAGCGGTACCCATCCCGGGGGAGCGTCAGCATCCCGGTGATGCGGTGGCGCTCGGTCTCGAAGATGACCCGCTCGGTCCGGTGCTGTCCCTGGTCCATGCTCGCCATCCTGCCTGCTCGCGCAGATCCCTGCACGCGCCCGCCGACCGGGAGCAGGCCCCTGGCTCGCCCGGCAGGGTGGGGACGGGTAGGTTGACAGGTGGTTATGGCAAGACGCCTGGGCACGGGTTGGGCGAGGAGACGCATATCCGCCGCGTAGCAGCTGCCCTGGTCGATTTCACGCCCGTCCGGACCCGCCGGACCTTCGAGGAGGCCGTCGCGCAGATCGCCGAGCAGATCGCCGCGGGCGCGCTGCGGCCCGGCGACCAGCTCCCCCCCGAGCGCACGCTCGCCAAGCAGATGGAGATCTCGCGCCCGACGGTCCGGGAGGCGCTGCGGGTCCTCGCCGAGGCCGGGGTCGTCGAGGTCCGTCCCGGGGCGGCGGGGGGCGCGTTCGTCACGAGCGAGTTCGTCCCGCGCGAGGTGCTGCGGCGCGCGGCGGTCCGGCTGGAGGAGGTCAGCGGCGTCCTCGAGGCGCGACGGCTGCTCGAGCCCCGCGTCGCGCAGCTGGCCGCCCTGCACGGCAGCGAGGCGGACTTCGCCGCGCTGCAGGCGACGATCGACCGGCAGCGTGAGATCGCGGGCGCACCCGAGCGCTTCGTCGACGGGGAGGACCGCTACATGACCCTCGACGTCCAGTTCCACCTCCAGATCGCGCGCGCGACCGGCAATGCGACCGTCGTGGAGCTCATGCGCTCCCTTCTCGGCCGGCTGGAGATCGCGCGCGACATGGCCGCCCACGTCCCGGCCTCGATCGAGCGCTCGCTCGCCATCCATCAGGAGACGCTCGACGCGATCCGGGCCGGGGACATGGCCCGAGTCGAGACGGCGATGGACGTGCACCTGGCCCAGCTCGAGGGCACCTGGGAGAAGGAGAGCGGCCGGCCGCTCGTCCGCGAGGTGCCCGACTTCCTGCGGTCCCGGCCGGGCCGGAAGTAGGCATCCCGCCCGTCGGCCATCCGTCCAGAACGGCCGGTCCCAAGCTTTCGTTGTGGGAGAGTCGATCGGTGATGCTGCGCGCCGCCCTCCTCGCCGTGCTGGCGTGTGCCCTGCTCCTGCCGACTTCCGCCCAGGCCTGGCCGAACAAACAGCCCCCGATCGACAGCGGCAAGCTCGCCCCGGGCGCCAAGCGGATCACGTACCGGTTCGGGCCGATCCACATCACGCCCGGCCAGAACACGATCGAGATCAAGCCGCTCACGCAGCGGCCGAAGGTCCCGGGCTACATCACCCGTTTCAAGCCCGACCTCGTCCGGGCGGACGGCACCACGCCGCGGGTCGATGTCCTCCACCTCCACCACGGCGTCTGGCTCGTCGACTCCCAGCCGACCTTCGCGGCCGGGGAGGAGAAGTCGATCGTCTCCCTGCCCCGTGGCTTCGGCTTCAAGTACACGCCCAAGCAGACGTGGCTGATGAACTACATGGTCCACAACCTCATCACCGCGCCGGACACCGTCTACCTGACCTGGGAGATCGACTTCATCCCGGCCGCGAGCCCGGCGGCGAAGCGGATGACGTCGGTGTCGACCCAGTGGATGGATGCCGAGGGCGGTAAGGCCTACCCGGTCTTCGACGCGCTCCGCAAGGACGCCGGGGCCAAGGGGAAGATGACCTATCCCGACGATGTCCCGAATGCCTACGGCCGCGGGCCGAAGCGCAACGAGTGGGTCGCCGACCGCGACCTGACGATCGTCCAGACGATCGGGCACCTCCACCCGGGCGGCCTCGAGACCTACCTGACCGCACGCCGCAACGGGCGCACCGTCCGCCTGTTCACCTCCAAGGCGCACTACTGGGAGCCGGCCGGCGCGGTCTCCTGGGACGCGGCGATGACCGCGCCGCCCAAGAGCTGGAAGGTCCGCATCAAGAAGGGCGACGTGCTGGCCGTCCACGGGGTCTACGACGTCTCGAAGGCCTCCTGGTACGAGTCGATGGCGATCATGCCGCTCGCGGTGACCGCGAAGCCGGCCGGGGGGACCGACCCCTTCGCCCGGAAGGTCGACCGCAAGGGCTTCATCACCCACGGCCACCTGCCCGAGAACAACAACCACGGGGGCGGCCCGCCGACCCTGCCCGACATGACCAAGGTGCTCGACGGCCCGGTCGCCGACACCCGGGTGACGATCGAGTCCTACGTCTACGGCCAGGGCTCGATGTCCCTCTCGGGGATGCCCGGCCGCCCGCCGGTCGTCAAGCGCGGCCAGGCGGTCACCTTCGTCAACAAGGACGCCAAGCCGTCCAAGAACGCCTTCCACACGATCACCGCCTGCAAGGCGCCGTGCAACAAGAGCACCGGGATCGCCTACCCCCTGGCCGACGGCCCGGTGGACTTCGACTCGGGTGAGCTCGGCTTCGGGCCGCGCGGCTTCACGGCGGCGGCGAACGTCGACACCTGGTCGACGCCGAAGAACCTCCCGCCGGGGACCTACACGTACTTCTGCCGGGTGCACCCGTTCATGCGCGGGGCGTTCCGGGTCAGCTCCTAGCACCGTCGAGCGCGCCGAGGACGGCGCGGATCGCCGGGTGCGCGCCGGTGCCCGTGCGGATGAGGGCGAAGACCTCACGGCGCGCGGTGAGCTCCCGGACCCGGCGCACGGCGACGCCCGGGCCGGGGTCGGCCAGCGCGGCCGTGGTGTTCGTCACCGTCAGGGCTCGGCACTGCGACACTCGATCTGGGATCCGGAGCCGGGGCCGGTATGGCTCGTGCTCACCGGGCTGTTCAGCGTCACGGCGATCCTCGGGTTCTTCGCCGGGCTGCGCCGGGTCGGGCCGTCGGCGGCCTCGATCCTCTCGACCGCCGAGCCGGTGACCACGGTGGTCCTGGCGGTCGCGGTGCTCGGCGACCGGCTGAGCCCGGCCCAGTTGGCCGGCGGCGCCCTCGTGCTCGCGGCGGTCGCGGCGCTGGCCCGTGCGGGCGAGCGGCCCGCCCCGGTGGCGATCGTCAGCCCCGCTTGAGGCAAGGGTGCGAAGCTGTGGCCATGCCCGAACCGCGCTCCGACCGGACGAACGGACTCCTGCTGGTCGGCGCGATGGTGGCGCTGATGTGGATCCTCGAGGTCGTCGACGTCATCGCCGACAACCGGCTCGACGCCTACGGGATCGAGCCTCGGTCCACCGAGGGGCTCCCCGAGATCGCGAGCGCCCCGTTCCTGCACTTCGGGTTCGACCACCTGATCTCCAACACGGTCCCGTTCGCGGTGATGGGCGCGGTGATCGCGCTGAGCGGCGCCGTCCGGGTGGCTGCGGTGACGGCGATCGTCGCACTCGTCAGCGGGCTCGGCGTCTGGCTGATCGCCCCGGCCGGCACGCTCACCCTCGGTGCGAGCGGCCTGGTGTTCGGCTACGCGACCTACCTGCTCATGCGCGGCTTCTTCAACCGCAGCGCGCTCGAGCTCGCGATCGGCGTCGGGGTGGGCGTGATCTGGGGCGGTGCGCTGCTCGGCGGGCTGCTCCCGCAGGAGGGGATCTCCTGGCAGGGCCACTTCTTCGGCGCCGTCGGTGGTGTGATCGCCGCGCGGATGCTGGTCACCGAGCGGGGGCGGACCGGCTCCTCCTCTTCGGCCGCGCGCGCGGCCGCTTGAGCGGAACGAAAGAGGTCCCCGCGCGGGCGCGCGCGAGGCGTGTCCCGCTCCCGGGGGGGTTCGCGCCGGCCCACGCCGCGCTGCTCGTCGCCGAGGAGCCCTCCGGCTTCGCGCTCACCGGTCGATGGGCAGGGGCCCGGGCGGTGGTCGGCGCCGCACCGGTCGTCACCCTGGCGGCGGGATCCGACCCGTTCGCGGCGCTCGACCTCCAGC
>JACDAP010000043.1 GCA_013695395.1 Solirubrobacterales bacterium | reverse complement strand
GAGGAGCTGATCTGGGACGGCGGGCTCTTCGGGAACGCGATCGCCAACTTCGCAAGGGCGGCGGGCTCGGGGTCGTTCTCCCTCGCAGCGCGTTCTCGGTCAAAGGCTCGACGGACTTCCGAACATGGCTCTTCGACGAGGCGTCCCCGCGCCGGCTCGACTTCCTGCTCAACGCCGGACGGTGGGCGTTCGACATGGAACCACGGTACACCGTGGCCCTGCTGATCGCCGACCAGACGGGCACCTCCGCCTTTTCGGTTGCCGGTGTCGCGACGTCATCGCTCGCGTTCGGCGAGCAGCTGCGGTCGCCAGGGGTCGTCCTCGAAAGGGAAGCGCTCGGCGGCCTGCTCGAAGTCCCGCTGCTGCCCACCCAGGCCGATGCGGACCTGCTGGCCAAGCTCCGAGCCGCCGAGCAGTTCGTCACGGGTGGCGGCCGCTGGCGCTGCTTCCCGCTCCGCGAGCTTCACGAGACGGACGACGCGAAGCTCTGGGCCGGCGCGACTGACGGCGCGCCCCTTTGGAAGGGCGAGAGCTTCGATCAGTTCGAGCCGCACGGACGGGCCGAACGGCCGTGTCCCCGCACGGAAGCCGTCCTCGCGAAGCAGCGCAAGCGCAGCCCTGGCAGCACATCTGCGCTGGCGGCGGGCTCGACCGCGTCTGAACGCAAGGCAGCGGTCTGGCGCGCCATCCAGGAGCCGCGGATCGCGTTCCGCGACGTCACTGACCGCACCAACTCTCGGACGGCCATCGCGGCGCTCCTCCCAGCCGGCGTCGTGCTCACGAACACGTCCCCCTACCTCGCCTTCCTCGATGAGGACCCGCTCGCCGAGATGGCGACCGGCGTCGAGGTCGGCCCGCTGGAGCCCGAGGAGCGCGACCGGCTCCGGGCCGAGATCGACGCCCGCGTCGCCCGCGCATGGGAGCTGACCGCCGGCGAGCTGGAGGTCGTCTTCGCCGACTTCACAGTCGACGCAGTCCCGGCGGACTACCGCGACCGGGTGCGTGCGCGCCTGGCCGAGCTCGCGTAGCCGCGACCGCCGTGCCCCTCCCCGAGCACGACGTCGAGAAGCTCCGCGACTTCTGCCAGGCCCGGGTCCCGGACCGGGCGCTCGACCAGGTGCGCGTTGAGCTCGAGCTGAGCCCCGGTGCCGCCACGATCGTCGAGGTGCGCGCGCCGTGGCGGGAGGACTACGGACCCGACTGGACGCGGTCGGCGCTCGCCCGCCTGCGCTACACGATGCGGACCGGCGTCTGGACGCTCTACTCCCGAAACTTCCGCGGCCCGATCGACCCGCCGAAGTTCCGCCGCTACCCGTTCGTCGGCCCCTCCGCGAAGATCGAGGTTCTGATCGAGGAGATCGAACGCGACCCCATGTGCGCGTTCTGGGGATGAGCGTCGCCGACTCCTCGCGTGACTTGCTGGTGCGCTGGAACGCGGCCCTGGCCAACGCCGAGCCCGGGTACGTCGCGATGATCGACCGGTTCGACCCGGGTGAGCGCGACGCCGCCCGGGCGGCGCACGCCTGGCTCGTCACCGACGGGCTACGGGGCGAGTCCGTCCCCTATCTCTGGATCCGCGACGGCGAGCTGCTCGGGTTCTTCTCGCTCGCGATGGGACAGATCGAGCTCCGGTCCAGCCATCTCAAGCGGCTCGACCCACCGCAGCAGCGCCCCACCCAGCCCGCAGTCCTGTTGACCTGGATCGTGAAGACCCCGCGCCCGGATGTCGACGGCGAGTGGCTGTTGCTACAGGCGGTTGGATTGGCGGGCGAGACCGCGTCGACCATCGCAGCCACCGTCCTCGCCCTGGATCCCTTCGACATCGAGACCGCCGACATGTGGGCGAAGCACTATGGGGCGCGGGCGTCGAAGACCCGACTCCACGGCGGCACCGAGGAACGCCCGCTCAAGCGGATGTTCCTCGAGCTGCCGTAGCCCTAGCGTTCCACGAGGCGCCCGGAGGAACGGGTCTCCGCCAACGAGGCTGCGGCCTTCTCGAAGAGCCGCACGGTCCGCTCGTCGGCCGGACCACCGAGATCGTTCTCGTCGATCACCACGGTGTGGTGGGCATCCTGGACGAACGCCACGAGATCATCGGTGGAGCCGTTGCGGACGAGCTGGGCCGCCGCCTCAAGGTCGGCGGCGAACTGCTCACGATGGTTGATCAGGTACTCGTTCCAGGCGCGCTCGAGCAGCACGGCCGGCTGGTCACCGCAGAGCTGGGACATGCGGGTGACCTCATCGCGGACCGTCTCGGTGACTCGCATCGTGGACGTCTTCATCTTGATCATCTGCTCCAAGCCCCTGCGGGGCCGTCGTGGTGGTCCTGTCACTACACCGGTCGTACCCTCTCGGCACACCGTGACACCTGTGACGCTGTGACAGTAGCACTCGGCCGTACCGGAACGCCAGGACTTGAAGCCGAAGACCCGCCGGTGCGATCCGTAGGGTTTCCCCTGATGAGCAGGCTCAGCGCACGCCACGGGTATCTGCGGGCATCTGCGTGGACGTTGCGCGTCACCGGTCGATGCATGGCCGAAGACCTCGGCTTGGACAGGGATACCCCGATGCTGGGCACGGCCTCGAGCCCCTTGGGAGCGATCCTCCGCGAGGCGATGGATCCTGCGTGCCTGCCCGAGAGCCCTACCGGAGACGCGGGGTGCCAGATCATCGCGTCCAGTCAGGGCGAGGGAGCGATTGCCGTGTGGACGGCGCCGAGCGGATCCTCTGGGTGGTCGCTCACCAAGCCGACCCCGAAGGGTTGCCCAACGTCATCAACGAGCTGGCAGAACGCGGCGCCCTCCGGCCGTGCGCCCACGACGAGCGACGAGTGCGAAGCGACGACACCGCGGCGCTCGTAGAACTACTCGTCGTATGCGTTCCCCTCCTTGAACGGGAGGCGTGCCACGCCACCGACGGCTCGGCCTGCGCGGTGTTGGGAGCGATGCGGGTCACGGTCGAGCGTGACGACGAGCGATGCTGGGTCGCGGTTGTCACCACCGACGAGCGCTCGTTGACGGAGACGGCGCGGCTGACCACCCTGGCGGCCGCTTCGCTGCACCCCGTGCCCGGCTGGCTTCCGACGGATCAGTTGCGCACGCGGGGCGTCGCCGTCGGCGAGCTTGGCTACCTCCTGACGCACGACCAGGTCTCGTCAGCCACACCGGCGGCGCAGCGACCCGTCACGGACTGGACGCGCAAGATCGTCGTCGGACTTCGAGCCTCGCTTGACAACCACAACGCCAAGTGCCCCGTCCCAGCATCGGCCTTCCTCCTCCACCCAACGGACCACGGCCTGCTCGACATGAAGACGCTCTGGGGGATCCCGATCCAGGCAGACGATCGCGTCCCCGTGAAGCGCATGCGCCTCCGGTGCCCCGCGACGGCCGCCGACATCGAGGACGAGATCGCCGAGCACCTCAGCGAGTCATAGCTGCGGGTAGCGTCCGACCCCATGGACGCCCGGCCCTACATCCTCGACAACCGCAGCCTCGACGGCGTCCACGCCGACGGGCTCACCTACCTGATCGGGGACATCGGGCCGCAGCACCCGCTCGCGATCGCCACCGGCTACGTCAACCTCGACGGGCTCCATCATCTGGCGCGTCTGGCCGACGGGCGACCGATCCGGCTGCTCATCGGAGCCGAGCCCGATCCCGGGCTCGGGGCGGCGAGCCCCCTCGGCCTGTTCGACGCGCACCGCGAGCGGCGGCGCCAGGAGCGCGACCTCTCGCGCTTCCCCCCTTCCCGGGCGGCCGAGCGGCTCCAGGAGGTGGACGAGTGGCTGGCGCGACCCGAGGTGCAGGTCCGTCGCTATGTGGAGCAGTTCCTGCACGGCAAGGCCTACCTCTTCGGATCGCCGCCCGACGCCCGGGCCGCGCTGGTCACCTCCGCCAACCTGACCGGCGCCGGCCTCCGGCACAACCTCGAGCTCGGGCTCACCGACTACTCGGTGCCGGTGGCCAACGCGGCCGTCGCCTGGTTCGACGGGATCTGGGAGCTCGCGCAGGACTACGAGGAGGAGCTGCGCGCGCTCCTGTTCCCCGACCCCGGCCTGATCGACCCGGCGACGATCTACCTCCGCGTCCTGCTCGAGCTGCAGGAGCCACCGCTGGACGAGGCGGAGCGCGCCACCCGGCCGACGATGCTGCAGCTCGCGCCCTTCCAGCGCCACGGCTACGAGCGTGCCCGGGTGATCTGCCAGCGCCATGACGGCGTCGTCTACGCCGACGGCGTCGGGACCGGCAAGACGGAGATCGGGCTCGCCTTCGTCGAGGAGCGCACCAAGGAGGACGGCGTCTACGCGCTCATCGTCGCCCCCGCGCAGCTCGCCAAGCGCTGGGCGGAACGGATCGTGCAGACCAAGCTTCCCGCGCAGGTGATCTCGTTCAACGAACTCGCCGCCGACGAGCAGCTCGCACCCGGCGCACCGAACGCGCGTCGGGTTCTCCACAACACCAAGGACGCCTACCGCCTCGTGATCGTGGACGAGGCGCACGCCCTGCGCAACGCCGACACGACCTGGTACCGGGCCATGGAGCGCCTCCTCGGCGGCTCCCGCAAGCAGCTCGTGCTCCTGACCGCCACGCCGATCAACAACGGGCTCTGGGACCTCTACCACCTGGTGATGCTCTTCGCGCGGCACGACAAGGCGTTCGCCGCCCACGGCATCGACTCGGTGCGCGAGCTCTTCCTGCAGGCCGGAGCGAACGAACGCGACCCGGAGGCGCTGAACCCCGACGTCCTCTTCCCCCTGGCCGACGCGATCTCCGTCCGCCGCGACCGGACCTTCATCGAGAGCGAGTACGCCGGTCAGCAGTTCGCCGACGGGACCCCGGTCCGGTTCCCCACTCCCCATCTCCGCACCCACCGCTACGACCTCGACGCCGCCCACCCCGGCCTGCTCGACCGCGTCGCGACCGCGATCGACGCGCTGAGCATGGCCCGGTACACGCCGAGCAGCTACGAGCTCGCCGGGTCCGAGCGCGCCGTCGAGACCCAGCTCGCCGGGCTGCTGCGTTCCGGTGTGCTCAAGCGCTTCGAGTCCTGCTGGGCTGCGTGCCTGGCCACCGTCGAGCGCATGCTCGCCGCCCACGAGGCGTTCCTGGCCGCCTGGGACGCCGGAACCGTCCTCTCCGGGGACGCCCTGCGTGATGCCGCCGTCGGGCTGGAGGAGAGCGGCCTGGCCGGCTCGATCGCCGAAGCCATCGCGGACGACGACGACGCCCGCCCTGCTTCGGCGTTCGATCCGGCCTACCGGGGAGCGGTGGCCTCGGACCGAGCCCAACTGGCCGCGATGCGCGACGAGCTCTCCAAGGTCGAACCGGCGGACGACCCGAAGCTCGCCGCGCTCGTCACGCTGCTCGAGCAGTCACCGGCGGAGAAGATCGCCGTGTTCGCGACGTACGGGGCGACGATCCGCTACCTCCACGAGCATCTCCCCGCCGAGGTGGGCGGCGCGAGCGGATCATGGTCATCGGATCCGAGTCCAGCCCCGACGAGCGCACCCGCGCGCTCTCCCGGTTCACCCCCGACACCGTCGTCCGAGAGGGCTACGAGCCGCCGGAGGGCGAGGTCGGCCTGCTGCTCTCCACCGATGTGCTCTCCGAGGGACAGAACCTCCAGCAGGCGCAGGCCGTCGTCTCCTACGACATGCCGTGGAACCCGCAGCGTGTCGTCCAGCGCAACGGTCGCGTCATCCGCCTCCGTTCGCCGCACGAGGAGGTGCTGCTCGCCACGATGCTTCCGGAGGCGGGCGATCTCGAACGGCTGCTCGGGCTCGAGGCACGCATCCAGTCGAAGATCGTCGCGGCCGGTGGCGTCTACGGCATGGAGTCCGAGGTGATCGAATCCGACCTCGAGCGCGAACTGCGGACGTACGCGGACCGCCTGGCCGACGGCGACGCAGACCTGCTCGACGAGGGTGAAAGCGAATCAGGGGCCTTCGTTGGTGAGCAGCTGCGACGGCTCCTCGAGCGGGCTGCGGCGGAGGGAGAGATCGAACGCGTCCTGCGGCTTCCCTGGGGGGTCGGGGCCTGCTTCACCCAGGCTCCGGGAGGGCGCTCCACGGGCGCCCCCGGCATCTTCTTCGCCGTCCGCACTCCGGGCAGCGCCGAGGAACCCGACGGACGGCGCTACTGGCGCTTCGTCGAGTGCGAAGGCGACGTGCTGTTGAGCGGTGACCTCGAGATCCTGCGTCGGATCGACCCCACCGGATCGGTGGCCGGCAGCGACACGCTCAACGACGTCGACCTCGAGCAGGCGTGGACGCTCGCCTCCGCCGACATCGTCGCCGCCCACAACGTGCGGGCCGACGTGCGCGAGGAGCAGGACGCGATCGGCCCTCGGCAGCGCTGGGCGCTCGACGTGCTTCGTAACCCCGGCGTCGCCTACGCGACGGGCGCGGACGAAGCGGAGGAGGCGCTGTCGGTCGGCCGGAGCTCCGCGGTCCGGCGTGCGCTCGGGACCATCGAGACCGATGTCCGGGCGGGCGCGGGCACGCTCGACGACGCGGCGGTGCGCATCGTCGGCGTCGTTATGGAGTTCGGCCTCCGTGCGGTCTCCGCGCCGGCCGTGCCGGCGAAGCTCGACGCCTCCGAGCTCGGCGTCGTGTGCTGGATGGCCGTGCTGCCTGCAGGTTGACGGGCTGCACAGCCGCGGCCGAGTGGCCGCGGCGCCAACGACCGTCCTACAGCTCGGCCTTGCGCTTCTCGATCAGCTCCTTGAGGTGGGCCATGACCTCGGGGGACTGCTTGGCGAGCCGCTTGACGTCCCAGCGGTCGAGGGTGACGAGCAGCATCGCCGAGGTCGCGGTGACCGTCGCGTTGCGCGTGCCGCGCTCCACCACGCCGATCTCGCCGACGACGTCGCCGGCGCCGAGGTCGGCGATCTTGCCGCCAGCACGGGTCACCTCGGCGGTGCCCTCCTCGATGGCCAGCAGCTCGTAGGAGTAGTCGCCCTCGCGGACGAGCTCCTTGCCCTCGGGGACGGAGACCTCCGAGGCGAAGGTCGCGATGATCGACATCGCGGACGGGTCGAGGTCGGAGAAGACCGGGATGTTCTTGAGGCGATCGGCGTCCATAGGTGCCCATCCTGCCCCATCGGGCGGTCGTCGTGCGGGAAAGCCGTCACTCAAGCGGGCGAGGGCGGCTCGACGGCCGCCCTCGCGTGACATCGGCCCGGGGGTCGCTCAGGACTCCTCGGTGGCCTCGCCCTCGACGGCCTCGGGCGCATCGGAGCCCGCCTCGAGCTCCGCTGCGGCCTCACCGCCGCCGACCGCGGCGGGCACCTTCGGCTGGATGATCGATAGGCTCACCTCGGGCTCGCCCTCCTCGACCTTGTCCGCGTCGGCCTTGTCGACCAGCACCGTGCCACCCGCGGGCAGCTCGGAACGGAGCACGAAGTCGGCGAGCGGATCCTCGATGTAGCGCTGGATCGCGCGCCGCAGCGGCCGGGCGCCCATCGCCGGGTCCCAGCCCTTCTCGACGAGCAGGTCCTTGGCCTCCTCGGTGAGGTCGAGCTGCAGCTCCCGCTCGGCCAGTGACTCCCTGATGCGGCGCAGCAGGAGCTCGACGATCGTCTTGATCTCGCTCTTCTGCAGCTTGTGGAAGACGATGACGTCGTCGATGCGGTTGAGGAACTCGGGCCGGAAGACCTTCTTGAGCTCGCCCATGACGCGGCCCTTCATGTCCTCGTAGGTCATCCCGTGCTCGTCGTCGCCGAGCGAGAAGCCCAGCGGCGTGTTGCGGGCGATCTCCGAGGCCCCGATGTTCGAGGTCATGATCACGATCGCGTGGCGGAAGTCCACCGTGCGGCC